>JAUWMS010000313.1 GCA_030613045.1 Candidatus Latescibacterota bacterium
TGAGGGGGGGGCATCTTCTTGCGAGGGCCTCTCTTACGTGCGTTGTTCAGCAAGTCGAGGCCGTTGGGCACCCAGTCACAAAAAAATCCGGGGCTTCAGCGAGGAAGCTCACAAACCCAAGTTTCGAGGGGCGCTCCTCAGAATGCCGTCTTGAGACCAATGCCTTCAGAACTTTCTGTCTTTGTGACTCCGTGGCGATGAATTATCCGGGTTGCATTCGGCGTTCACGCGGTTTGGCGGTTCGCTTTCCTGTACAGCGTCACATACTCCCGCGCGGAGTGCATCCACGAGAAATCCTGCGTCATTCCGGTCCGCATCAACTGCCTCCACGTCTCCTGATCCTGATAGGTGGCCACGGCCCGCTTGATCGCCACGAGGAGCGCGTGCGCCGAATACTCCCTGAAGACGAATCCATTGGCCGTCCCCTGCCCGGCATTCTCCGGCGTATAATCCACGATGGTGTCCGCGAGGCCGCCTGTGGCGCGCACGATGGGCACGGTTCCGTATTTGAGGCTGTATAGCTGATTCAACCCGCACGGCTCGTATCGAGACGGCATCAGGAACATATCCGATCCCGCCTCGATCCGGTGCGCCAGGGCATTGTCGAAGGTCAGATGGATGCCCATTTTTTTCGGAAAGCGCTTTCCGATCCGTTCAAACATCTTATGATACTTTGGCATTCCCGTTCCGAGGAGCACCAATTGGAGATCCAGGCCCATGATCTCCTCGATCACCTCCGCGATCAGATCGAAGCCCTTCTGATCCGTCAGGCGCGAGATGATCCCGATTAGCGGAACGTCACGCTTCGGAAGCCCGCTCTCTTTTTGTAGCGCCGTCTTACACGCCTGCTTGCCCTTCAGATCATCCGGGTTGAAATTCCGGGCGATCAATCCATCCGTCTCCGGATTCCACACGTCGTAATCAATCCCGTTGAGCACGCCGTACAGATCGTCCGCTCTGGATGTCAAGAGACCCTCCAGCCCGCAGCCGAGCTCCTCGGTCTGAATTTCCTTGCTATACTGCCGGCTGACCGTGTTGAGCACATCCGCGTACACGATCCCGCCCTTCATCAGGTTGAGCTTGCCGTAAAATTCCAGTTTTTCCGGCACAAACTCGTCCCAACTCATTCCGGTCAACGAAAGCAACTCGCTCTCGAACGTGCCCTGAAAAGCCAGATTGTGGATCGTGAACACGGTGCCCACGTTTTTGAAAAAAGGATCCTCCGCGTAGAGCGTTTTCAGGTACACAGGAATCAGAGCCGTCTGCCAATCGTTCGCGTGGATCACATCCGGCTTCCAATCCAGCGTCTTTACGGTCTCCAACACCCCTCTACAGAAAAAGGTGAAGCGCGCCAGATTGTCTTTGTAATCCTCTCCGGCCTCCTGATACAACCCTTCCCGGTTGAAATAGGCCTCCTGACCGATGAACCAACCTTGGATTGCGAATTGCGGATTGCGGATTGCGGATTGTGAAGGGGCGCTTTGCACTTTGCATTTTTCATTTTTCAATTTGCCTTTTGTTCTTGGTTCTTCTTCGCTCCCTTCTCCTCCCATCTTCGCCTCCCACAATTCTCCTTTCACCGTCCGATGGGCTATCGGCACCTCCAATGCGCTCAATTTTTTCAGTCCAAATTTCTTCGCATCTATAACCGCATATTTGGGCATGGCCACGCGCACATCATGTCCCAGTTCCGAAAGCGCGAGGGGCAACGAACCCGCCACGTCGGCCAGGCCGCCGGTTTTTGCAAAAGGAACCATTTCCGAGGAGCAGATCAATATTTTCAGGGGGGTACTCATTGCGTGATTCTCCTTTCTTTTGGCTATCGCGGAAAACGTGAAAGTGGGAAAGTGAGAAAGTGGGAAAGTGAGAACACCATGGAATCTCGCCGTCACCCCGTCTCACTTTCTTCCCGTCTTATTTTCGAGTCTTTCCCATCTATGTAAAAAGGGCAACACCGAACCCACCGAAGCCACCGAATCATCACCAAAACCCCGAAAGAAGTCCATGTTTCATTCTTCCGAAAAATTTCCCGAGCCGTTTGGCGCCGGAAGAATCCCACCGCGCATAACGCGAATAACCGCGAATTAAGGCTTCCGTACCCATTAGCGGAATTAGCGGTAAGGGTCAATCGGAAGAATCTCACCGTCTCACCGTCCCCCTTTCTCACTTTCTCACTTTCATGCCCTTTTATCACCGCGGCATCCATTCGGCCTTTCGGATCACCGACGGCACCAACCCGAGTGTGACGACGAGTAGAACGACCATAACCGCGCACAGAAGCAACAGGGAATCATAACTGCTCATGGGCATGCCCCACAGGGTCCAGGTATCGCTCAACAATCCCGCCCCCAGCGCCCACGCGCTCAGCATTCCGGAAACCGCCACGCCTCCGCGCTGGAGCGTGGCCACGACCGCGGCGGCCAGACTCTTATTCTCCCGGGGAAGCAACGCCAGCACTTCCGTAGAGACCGCGATGGACAACGCCGAGATCACCATTCCGAACAGAAAATGGATGGGCCCCAGGACCAAGACGGAGTGCAGCGGAAACAGGCCGCGAAACAGGAACAAGGTGAGGATCGCGCCGAAGGAAAAATGGCATCCGAGGAACACCGATTTCGTGCCGAGACGATCCACGATCCAGCCGCCGAGGAGAAAACCGAGCAGCGAACCGATCATCGTCAGGTTGGCCATCCAGACCACCAGCCCATCGCCATAGAGCAGGACTTTTTTCTCGATCAGTCCAAAAAGCACCCGACTGTTCGTCGTAAAGAGCGTCAGAAGAAACAGGTAGCAGCAAAACGAGGCAAAGCCGTCCAAACGTATAATCTCGCCGAGGGAGGCCATCACGCCGCGCTGGTGTGCGACCGACCGTTCCACCTCCGGGACCCGCCGGTAAAAGATCAGACGCCCGACCTGAGCCGCCACCACAACCGCGAGGACGATCTGAAAGGTCGCCACAGGCGAGCTTTTCGACAGCAAAAAACCACAGCATGCGGCAAAACCAATGCCCACGCTCCGCCAGGATATGCGAAGCTTGGCGAAGAAACGTCCCCGTGTTTCCTGCGGCACGATCGGGCTGAGCAGCGCAAGCCAGCCGGCGGAGAACAGCGCGATTCCCGTCGCAAAGACCGTAGCCCCACCGCCGATCAGCAGGTGTCCCAGCCCGGCACGAAAGGATCCGGCACCCGCGATGGCCGCAAATCCCGCCACCGTAAAGACCAGGCCCGTCGTCCCCACGAGTTTTTTGCCGCGTCCATCCGCCCACCAGGCGGCCGGCAGCACGAGCACGGCATGCACGAACGGCAGAATCGCGAGATACATCAATATGCCGGAGCCGCCCACGCCGAGTGCGGCGAGATACAGCAGCATAAAGTTGCTTTCAAAGGCCTGGCCCCCGATCATGCCGAAACACTGGGCCAGAATAACCGAGCGCATCGCACGGGTGCGCGTAGTTTCATTGAGCGGGACGTCGGGTTCCAAGGGGTTCTCCTAAGTCAGGGATGCGCGCCGCAGAGCAGGCGGAGATCACGGGTGTTGGTGAGTGGTGAGTGGTGAGTGGTGCCCCACTCCCCCCTGATGCCCAATGCCTATTGACCTTCTTTTTTTGTCAGCAAGACAACGCCATCGGCAAAGTTCTTTTCGCCTTTTCCGGCGGGACCGGCCAGTCCCAATTGGCCTTTTCCCGTAACCGGCTCACGGCAGCCGTCCACCATAGGATCCGCGTACCGGACGAACCACGTCTCCAGACCCGCCTTCATTTCCCGGACCTTTTCCCGATGATCGGAAGACCGGATGAGGTTGCTCTTCTCGCCGGGATCGTTCGCCAGATCGTAAAGCTCGTGAGGGCCGTAGGGATAACGGTGGACGTACTTCCATTCCCTGTTCCGAATCATGCGCACCGGCCCGTATTCGTCATAGACCACAACGTGTTCCCGTGCTTCGAGGGGCTCTCCTCTCAGTAAACGGGCAAAGCTCCGGCCCGGAAGTTTTTTCGCTTCGGCTTCGGAATGCTCTATACCGAGATAATCCAAAAGCGTGGGCATCACGTCGTAATGGCTGAGGAGTTCCCCGCACACCGCATCTTGAGGCACGTGCCCCGGTCGGGAAATGAGCGCGGGCACTTTTACGGAGGTGTCGAACATGTTCTGAGGGAACGTGCCGTTCCCTTTTCCGTAAATACCGTGATGGCCCATGTTCATTCCATTGTCGCTGGTGAAAAGAATCAGGGTGTTCTCCCGCAGGCCCATCGCCTCCAATTTGTCGAGGAGGCGTCCGACGTTCATGTCCATTGCGGTCACCGCCGTATAGTACCCGCTGAGGAGGGTTCTGCGGTTCTTCCCATCCGCGCTGATGAGTCCGGTGACCTGCCAAGGATGGATGGGTTCCCGGGGAACGGACTCGCATGCGCATTCGTTGTAATAGGAATCATACAGATCCGCGGGATGCTGATCCCGCTCCCAGGGACTGTGCGGCGCGGTGTAGTGCACGCTCAGGTAAAAGGGCTGTTGGTTCCCGGATTGCCCGTCGAGGAATTTCAG
>JAUWMS010000054.1 GCA_030613045.1 Candidatus Latescibacterota bacterium
CGAGCGTCAAGTCGGCCTTTATGCGCATGGCCGTCCGGTGATCTACGACGACATCCTCCTCTCCTCCCTGAAGCGTTTCCGCCACCGTGTTGAGGATATGGGCCATCGCCGCCTCGTCCGGCTTCTTTGGAATCTGTCGCAGCACGTCATCAAGGATCTGTCCCAACTCCGCCCTGTCTCCCGCCTCCAATCCGTGCCTTCGCTCCACATCGAGCAGGATGTTATTCCGTATGCGGAGGAGACGCGCTTTCTCCAGTTCGATCCTGAAATCGTGGGAGACCTCCGCGAGGTTCACCACCACGAACGCCGTGTCGGACTGAGCATTCAGATAGTGCTCCAGCCGGTTCACCACATCGGTGATCTTTTTCGTATCCACCGTCCCCAACTTGGCCTGAATGATGGCCGCCTTATTGTCCGGGGTGATGAGTTG
Source organism: Candidatus Latescibacterota bacterium (assembly GCA_030613045.1). Taxonomy (GTDB): domain Bacteria; phylum Latescibacterota; class 4484-107; order 4484-107; family 4484-107; genus 4484-107. Next base: position 431 of record JAUWMS010000054.1, read on the forward strand.
ATCCAGCACCTCATTCCCCTCTAAGAAGAACCACAGATTGCCCACGCCCGCTTCGGTATCCGGAATCTCGTACCGCCCGTTCATCACATCGTTTATCTCGCAGATCAGATCCGCGACGGATTGCGGATCGTTGACGTTGGGGACGGTCGCCATGTAGCGCTCGATCATCCGCATTTTCTTCAGCACAAAGGGATTCTTGATCTCGCCCCGAACGTAGATCTGCACCGGAACCGCGCCGCCGAACTTTTCCTCCATCACCTCTTCGGCCACTCGAATCGGACTGTTCTCCTTGAAATACTCCACCATATTCACTTCCCGCTTGATCTTGGGCAGCCCCGCGATGACGACCACAACAACGACCATCGCACCGATGAGAATCAACTTTTCGCGCTTCAGGATAACCGCTCCCAACCGATCCATAAATCGCGTGATAGCCGTATCTTCCACTCCTCTATGGTTGACCTTCGGCGGCTTCACCCTGAGAAAAGAGAGCGCGGCCGGCAAAAAGGTGACGGAAATGATCAAGGCGAAGAGCACCCCTAAGGCCGTGAACAAACCGAACTCCCGAATAAGGCTCAAGTTTGAAGTAAGAAAGGAGAGAAAGCCGATCAGCGTGGTCACGCCCGCCAGCACGATGGGCAGGCCCACTTCACTCAGCGCATTCCGGATTCCTTCGATCTTGGTGTCCCCGGATCGTACGTCCTCGTTGTACTTGTTGATCATGTGGATCCCATACGCGCTTCCTATGGCGATGAGGAGCACCGGAATACCGTCCGAAATCAGGGTGAAATCCACCCCGAACACCGGCATCAACCCCACCGTCCACAAGGCGCTCATCATGACGGTTGCAAGCGGAAGCATCACGCCGCGAAACGTGCGAAAACTCACATAGAGCGTGAGCATCACCAAAAGCGTCACGAGAGGCACCAGCCGGACGATGTCGCTGGAAATGATATCGTTGATAAATGCCATCCAGAGCGGGACGCCCGCATAGTACGCCTTGAGATTTCCCCGCTGTTGCTCCGTAATATCCCGTATTTTTCGGCCCACCTCATCCTTGTTCACCTCGTCCCGCACCCGGCAGAGAATCGTCGTCATCCTCCCATCGGCGGAAATCAGGCTTCCCACGTACATATCCTTGGAGAGGGTGTACGCTCTCAATCTTTCCAGTTCGCTTTTGTCCTGGGGGATACGGCGTTTGTCAATGAGCTTGCCCACCTCCAGCCCGTCTTCGGTCTTCTTGATGTCCAGGATGTTGGTCAAACTCATCACATTCGTGACGCCTTCCACCTCCTCGAAGGCCCTCGTGAGCATTCGGATCTTCGTCAGCGCTTCGTAGCTGAATACGTCCTCCCCCTCCAACCCCACCATCGCTAAGGAATTGCCGCCAAACTTCTCGCCCACTTCATTGAAAAGCACCACGTTTGGATCGTCCTGCGGGAGATAGCTCAGGATGTCGCTGTTGATCTTCAAATTCCTCAGCGAATAGCCTGAGAAGGCGGTAAAGACAACCACTCCAACGAGGATAGGTATCCTCAACCGGATCACCCAATCGGCGAACTTTTTCATTCCTTCTCCTTTCTACAAACGGACTGATTTACCTGCATTATTCATGAATTCGGACAGAATTCTTCTTTGCTCTTGTGCAACAAGGCATTTTGGATTTCCGGTCTCAAAAATCTGTTTAAAATGCAAGCATAACCTAAGTTGTTATCTATAAGTAACATAAAGTGCTTGAACAGAAAATTTATGAATAATGCAGGTTTAGTATTTCGGGCGAGAAGACGGCAAAAAAACAACCGCCCTTATCCCGATCTGGTTTCTATCCCCTTGAACAAAACACCTACTATTTTGCCTCCTTCCGTTAGAGGAAATAGCTCACCTGGTGTCTCCATAACGCAGTTTGGAAACCCGCTCCCTGAGGTATTCACAGAACTCATCAGGCTTCTTTCTATAGGGACTGTATTCAGCATAACCAATTTCAGATCCCACATTTATTGATAGCTTGAACAACGCTTTGAAGCAGCTTGGGAATCGCTTTCCCTTATAGGAAAGCAGGCTGACATTCGTCAAATAGACCGGCACAATAGTTGCTTTGGAACGGAATGCTATCACATATATCCCCTTCTTGAACTCCGCAATATTATCAGGAATACCTCTTGTCCCCTCTGGAAATATCAGCACGAACCCGCCTTCCCTCAACTTTCTGATACAATCGTGCAAACCCTTGCTCACATCCTCTGGATCATCCCTATCCATGAGGATGCTGCCATTGCTTGTGATCCTGCTTATAAAAGCGTAGAAAGGATTGCTTTTCCACGTATTCCTATCGCCCAGGATGTACACAATCTTCCGGGTTCTCAGGACTAGGTAGGGAAGAAGCAGAAAAGAGTCCAGAAGGGAGTCGTGATTGGCGATAAAGATAGTGTTTCCCTTTCTCCTGGGGATATTCTCAAACCCCCTATACGCTCGAAAATACGGTCGGAGCAATATCATCAATATGGTGGCGTATATATATCTGTGTACAAATTCATATACTCTCATTATAGATGTATTTCTCCTTTCTACAAACTGACTGATTTCGTATTTGGGTCGAAAAAAGGGCAAAAAAAACAACGCCTTCACGCTGATCTGCTTTCTATCCCCTTGAACAGGATATTCAACAGTACGTCAATGTTCCTCTCAAGGTCCGGCACATCGCTCTCAAACGCCCAGGGAGTTTCCAACCCCTTGAGCGCGGAGACAACGCCCAGCGCGGTCAAACGGATATCCTTCACGAAGAAAATGCCTTTCCCCACCCCATCATCCAGGATGGACTGGACGATAGCCATCTCTTCGTCAACGTTCCGTCTTCGAGCCTTCTCCACGAAAGCGTAATGCTCCAGATAGTCGTCGTAAAGCGTGCTGTAATAGTTAGCCAGCTCTTTCAAATGGAGCATCTTCGTCAGCACAAAAGCCCTCAATTTTCTCTGAGGGGTCTTCTCTTTGTGGATCGCTTCCTGAATCTTCTCCTTCAGGAACGCAAACTCCTTATTGATCACTTCCTCGAAGATCGCCTCCTTGCTGCGGAAGTAATAGTAGATCGTGCCCTTTCCGATCCGGGCCAGCTTCGCGATCTCATCCACCGTAGTCTTCATCAGGCCGAAACGGGAAAAAAGCCGCTGGGCGACCTGAACAATCGTTTCCTTTTTGTCCAGTCTAACGCTCTCCTGCAATGAAATCACCTCCTTCGCCATAAACTAATTTCCGACTAAAATCGTTTTCTGGTCGAAATATAAACCATATAAAATGGTTTGTCAAGCAAAATCTTTCATTTTGGGCTATTTTTTTTGGAAATTCCTGTAAGTCCCTATAAATAACGTACCTGCTATAAAACGCCATTTTCTACTGCATACGATCTACTACTTCCCCCAAGTTACTCTTGATGGAGAAAGCTCCCTGGTCGGCGAAAGATTCGCCTCCTACAGGCGTGTGTAGGAGAGCAATCCTTTGCACGATTGCTTACTCTGGAACCTGCGGACAGAAATTCCGAAACAGGATGCGCCTCTCATCCCTTTTGAACCCGTGCCACTAACTCTAATTGACCAGTTGTTTGATTAAAGGTAATGCTTCTTCTGTTGCATTTTCACCGATTTTGATCAATTCGTCCTCTTTGTAAAAATCCATGAGTCCATACCTTTCTATGGTGGGTTTGATGAGAATATCAGGCGGGTTTTGCTTAAGACGCATCTGAATAATCTCATTTTCCATGATGCTAATAGTCTGCATAATGGTTTCAATAATATTAGGCCCGCTAAATTTTCTCTCCAGTACTTCCTTCTTTTCAGATAAACTTTCGACTACGGAGAGAACACCGCTCAAATCAACTTTATCCTTAACATAAGCAGCTAGACGGGTGTTAAGAATGGTGGAAGTCAACGCTTGTTGAGTCCGCTTTTCGGGGGTTTCATCCGGTAATATTACCTTCTGTACAGTAGAACCCAATGAGGAGGTCACATTAACGGCAATGACCCTATCGGCTCCCATAGTTCTTACTACATCAGCCGGGACAGGATTAACGATCCCTCCATCCACTAAAAACCGGTTCTGATGACGAACCGGAGTAAAAACACCCGGGATAGAAATACTTGCTCTAACGGCTTCAACCAGAGAACCATTTTCAATAATAATTTCTTCCCCGGTATGTACATCGGTAGCCACGGCTGCAAAAGGAAGTTTGAGGTCGTTGAAATTTCTTTCTCCCATCAGAGTCCTGAAAAATTGCCGTATTCTGTTGCCCTCTACCAACCCCGCCCAGGGCAGTGTTGGCGTAAACATTTTGGCGGTCAATTTCCAGTCGGTGTTGCAGGCTATATCTTCCATCTGTTCTACGGATAAGCCGCTGGCGTAAAGTGCGCCGATAAGGGCGCCCATGCTGGAACCGGCAATAAAATCAATAGGAATCCGATTCGCTGTTAGCACTTTTATTACGCCAATATGTGCCAGGCCTTTGGCGGATCCACTCCCCAATGCTAAACCCATTTTCTTTTTTTTCATAATAACTCCTCCGACCTCTGACCTCCGACTTCTGATCTCTGACTTTTGACTTCTGAACACTCCAATTCGTGTTTATCTTCCTTTGAAAGCAGCCGCCCCGTTGCCGCATGTTACAGCGTCCACCGCATCCATCAATCCCTTCATATATCCGACGGCATACAGCCGTCCCTGAATCGTGTATCCCGGACGATCGTCGGGATCTCCCTCCATTTCCGGGACGTGATCGGGCCGGATGGGCCCATCAAAGGCGACTTCGTGATAGGCTCGCATGGCGGCGAACATATCCGTGTCGCCTTCGTCGTGGAACGTCTCCTCGAATTTATACGCGTCTCCTCTGAGGTTCCTGAAGTGGGCGAAGAAGATTTTGCCCTTGTCCCCGAAGTGGTGGATAGCCTTGGGAATTTCCACCCCCATCTCGGCGAAGCATCCCTGACAGAACGTGATGCCGTGCCGCTTGCCCGGAGCCATCTCAAGCGCCCGGTCGAAGGCTTCCATCCGGGTGAATATCCGGGCGATGCCGAACACCGGAGAGAGGGGCGGATCGTCGGGATGCAGCGCCAGATTGACCCCGGCTTCCTCCGCCACGGGAAGCACTTTTTCCATAAAGTACGCGTAGTTTTCCCACACCTGTTCCTCAATAAGCGTCCCGAATTTGGTGGGCCGGGCGTGCCTGATCGAGTCGTACTCGAAGCTGGTGACCCGGGCGCCGCCTCTACCCCGCGTGCTGGAGGACGTTCGCAGCCATCCCAGTCCGGCCATAAAATTGTAGCACACGATCCGGATGCCCGCCTGACCCAGATTGCTCAGGGATTGACAGAAATGGTCTATTTCCTCGTCGCGTCCGGGAAGGCCCAGTTTGGCCTTCTCCATCGGGGGCGCGCCCTCCATCACCGTCAGATCGAGGCCCGCGTCGGCCACTTCGTTTTTGAGGCGCAAGAGGGGCAGGAGTTCCCAAACGGGCTCTTTCTCGCTCGTGTGCATGCCCCCCACGATATCGGTCACTCCGATCTGTTTCGCCAGTCTCAGGGTCGAGTCCGTAAGGGGATTGAGGACTAAGGATAGTCTCATCTTCATGGGGGTTTACTCCTTTCCTTGAGGTTAGGCAGGAGATTTCTGAAGGGGTTTCGGAAGTTGGCGTTGATCCGCTGAGCGGATTTGCCGGAGGCCTTGTCAGAGCATTTGCACCACAAAACTTAGAATGATAATGAGAGGGTAATTTGTTCAAATTCTGTACCATCCTCCGGCGTATGATCGGCCTGATAGGTACTCTTATGCCATGCAATCGAGAGGTGGCGAGTTATAAAAGAGAGGATGTCTGGATCGGCGTTTTCCCCATCTGCGTGTAAGCTCCTCAGGAGTTTCATCAGTCCATCGCTCTTTATGGTTATGCCCGATGTGCTCATATGAACATGACCGGGATCATCATCGTATTTACCCGAACGAAAGACAAAGGTCTCCAAAACCTCCAGCTCTGTACCGCTCTTGTCCGTCACGTCACTTTTTTGGCTGTCAGCTATCTGAGTTCGCTCCTTTTCTGATGCTATGAGCACACGGAAAAGATCGAGAGAGATGTTTCGATAATTCATACTTACCCCGAGTTCGATGCTATGTCCGGTCTCCTTATTCCTGGGAAGCGGATCCGTTTGGCGAGCGTCTATGTAAGGCACACCATCTCCCCGATTGTTCCACGATACGCCATACGTGGATACCAGGATCGGCCGGAGGCCGTTCGGGAGTTTAACACTCTGGCCGGATAGCGTCTCAAACGCCTTGATGAGAGGAAGGCGCATCATAAGTCCATAATTTCTGGCGCTTCCTTTTACTATTCCCCTATCTTTCTCTATTCCTGCACCAAAGGGAGCCAAGTCTGATTCGTATTCAATCAAGGTCATTCCCGCTGAAAAATCGACCAGAAAATGTGCGTTGACGCTGATGGCCGTGTTGGTCGCTTTATCCATACTGCGAAAGGAGCCGATCTCAACTCCATATTCATTGGTTACGATCTGTGTGCCCATATCTAATTCTGTTTTGTAGCGACTCAGGGCCACACCCACGGAGACATCCCGCTTCAATCTACGGAGCAGCCTTGCCGGGTCTGAAGCCATCCCCCCTTTGCTTTCTCGGAAAAAGGAACGCAAGGCAGCTAGATCCGCGCCTATCTGTAGTCCTGAATAGGAGTAGTATAGGTCACTGACAAGTAAGGGAAACCAATTTGCCCGTTCCGTATAGGCAACATACGAGATGTTGTAGTCCCGCGCATAAATTGCCGGTGCGGCAGGATTGTAATATCCTATCGGCTCATCCGGAACGGCCACGCCGGCTCCCCCCATGCCGTTTATCCGGGCGGAGGGTGAGATGACGAGAAATAACAGCGCGGCTTTTGAATATTCGGTAGCCATCCCAGGTAAAGCAAAGACGAGCATTCCTCCCCACAGCATAGCGGTGAGCATTGAAAACACCACGATTGATCTCGACGGACGTTTCATAGTCTCCCTCCTGAAAAATGAAGTACTCTCTCCCGTAGGCGTTCGGCACATCTGGTTTCGCCCGGGGCAGGGGGGGGGGGGGCCTGACCCCTGACCCCCGATCCCCGATCCCCGATCCCTGACCCCTGATTTCATCATGTTTTACGCATCAGCGCGCCACACCGCTCTCCTCGATCCGCCCCTCGCTCCGTGCCACGATCTTCCCCATCTTCCGGGCGTACCGAATCTGGGCGTCCACGATGTGAATGCCCGTGTTGATAAAAGCCACCTTTTTTCCAAAAAACCGCTCGCCCCGATGGCAGAGAAAATCCTCGGCCCCGACGGTATAGACCTTGTCCGGCTCCACGGTGGACTGAACGATCCGCGCTCCCTCCGGGCGGTTTCGGTCGAAGGTGTACCGCAGCCCCGACACCTGCATCGGACGTTCCTTTTCGTCCCGCACAGTGTGTTCCAGAATCGCCAAAAGCTCTTTCCCCGTGACCTCGAAGGTATATAGCTCATCGGGAAAGTTCAACTCGAAAATATCCCCGACGGTGACCGGCCCCTTCTCGAGATCCTTGCGGATGCCGCCGTTGTTCTGAAACACCACGTCCGCGCCGGTGGCCCATCGGATGCCGTCGGTGAACCAGTTTCCCAGCGGACTATCCAATCCCTCGCGGGTCAGCGTGACGGGCACGGTTCCGAGGACGGTTTGATCCTCCGGGGCCTCCTTGCGCTTCTCGGCGATCCAGCCCGTCACCTTTCCGTCTTCTCCAAGCTTCGCCTCCATCCCGATCCGATCCCCCGGAGTCGTTTTCCTGACCCGGACGACAAACCCATCCACGTCCACCTTCAGAGATCGCAGTGCTTTTGCCAGCGGACCCTCCATCTTCAAAAGGAACCGTCGCACATTCTCCGTCCGAACTTCGATCCGACCTCCCCGAATTTGCGCCTGAACCTCCATCTTTTTCCCCCACATGAGCGGCGCACCCAACCCGATCCACGACGCTTCGGCTTCTCCGGGCAGGAAAGCGGACAGCTTGACCGCCCCCGGTTGGGTCACATCCACGTAGTGCTCCTCGTACCATTCGCCTCGCCGCGGCCGTTCATCCACCGCCGCCAACTCCTTCGTCCGGGAGGCTGCCGTCTTCGGCACGTAGTATCTTAACCCGAAGACCGTGTTCCCATCGTACCGGGGGTCCGTCTCAGGCTCGCAGACCTTCAGACTGAAATCGTACCGTCCCCTCGTCTGAATCGCCTCCACCAGGCACGTATTTCGCCCCTTTCGGATCGGGATGGGCACGCGCTCGTTGGGAAGACGATGCCTCCGCGCGCCCTCGAAGCGATAGACCCTCTTCCCGTTGATCCACACCTGCATCCCCTCGTCGGAGCCGACCCAGAGGTGCGCTTCCTCCGTCTCCGGCGCATCGAATTCGGCGTACGCGTACGCCACGCAGTTCGTGGGATCGTTGTAGTACCGATCCAGGTCAATCCTGTCGTCGTGGAAATACACGGGCGCACTCCAGCCGTCCCGACCCGGCGTGGGATAAAGATCGCTTGGATCGGGGGAGGCTTTATTCTTCTCCTTGAACGAAACCGGGCCTTTCAGCAGCCAGATCCGGTTGCCTTGCCCGTAGTGAGCATATTCCCCGGAACTGCCCCAATCCGCGGGAAATTTCTCGAACCGGCGCGCCACCTCCCCGATCGGCTGCCCAACGACCCGAATATCCGAGAGACGACCGACTCCCAATCCCTTGGCATGGCCCAGGGTAACGTGCTCGATGTCGTCGGGATTCATGCCCATCAACCGAGCGCATACCGCATCCACGGCCACCACGTCGGAACCGGCCACGATGGTGTTCATCCGAACGGGACGCCCGCCGTCCTCGTCCGTCTTGGCCCGCTCCATGGCCACGATGGCATCCACCACGCAAAAATCCACGCCGGACAGAGAGGTCAGATCCACGATGGTCTCATCCAGGATCGCATCGGAGTGCGGGATCCCCGGATTGCCGCTTCCGGGCGGATAGCCCCGCATCTTGGCCCAGCCATACACCATCCCCGGCGCGATTCCCACGAAATTTTTCATCGCCGCGGTCATCCCCGCTGTACCAGTGATCTTGAGCACGGGTACGTCAATCAGCACGTCGCAGTCCAGGACCGTCTTCGGGATGAAATACGTCTCCCTCGCGTGCCACTTCCCCGGCACCGGCGTTTCCACCGGTTCGTCGAAATTGAGATCCACGATGTCCAACCGGATGCCAGACAACTCTTCGTCCTCCAATAACTGCCGGTATCC
>JAUWMS010000535.1 GCA_030613045.1 Candidatus Latescibacterota bacterium
CGCGGCGCGGCGATCCGGCATACGAAGAAGGTGGCGGACGTTTACATCGGGCCTTATGCGGTGATAGACAACGCAACTACGGTGGTGAATACGACGATCCTCAGCAACGAGGAGGAGGCGGTCGAAATCCGTGACGGGGCCTATGTGGCCCATTCGCTGGTTCAATGGGGAAGCGCGGCGACCTCCATGGCGATTGTGGAGGCTTCGGGGCTGACCGAGCACTCGCACGTGGAGCGGCACGGGAAGGTGACGGGATCGCTGCTCGGACCGAACACCGGTGTAGGGGAGGGCGAACTGACCGCGTCGTTGCTCGGGCCGTTCGTCGGATTTCACCACCAGGCGCTGCTCATCGCCGCGCTGTGGCCGGAGGGCAAGGGGAACGTGCCTTACGGGGCGAACATAGGAAGCAACCATACCTCCAAAGCGCCCGATCAGGAGATCTGGCCGGGTGAGGGGATGTTCTTTGGGCTTGGAGTCAACATCAAGTTCCCCACCGATTTTACCCAATCTCCCTATTCCATCATTGCTTCCGGGGTGCGGACGCTGCCTCAGAAGGTGACGTTTCCCTTCTCGCTGATCAACCCCCCGTCGGATGCCCACGTGGGCATCTCTCCGGCCCGAAATGAGATCATCCCGGCCTGGGTGTTGACGGACAATATGTATGCCCTGAAACGGAACGAAGGCAAATACAAGGCGCGCAATAAAGCCAAACGGACCATTTTTGACTTCGACGTGTTCCGTCCCGACATCGTGGATATGATGGTGGATGCGAGAGACCGGCTCCGGGAGGTCACGGAGAGAAAGGCGATCTATGCCGAACGGGACATCGAGGATCTCGGAAAGGATCTGAGAAAAGAACTCTATACGGATAGTGATATCGAGGGGCTCGGCAAAAACTTTATGTCCGAGGAAAGCCGCGCCAAAGCCGTGGACGCCTATACGTTCTATATCCGACACTACGCCCTCCTCGGTCTGAAGAACCGGGTTCAGCAAGCCCTGGATCGCGGAGAAGACGTCCGAGAAATTTCCTCCACACCGAGCGACGATCATGGATGGGAACACCAGCGGAAGATCCTGTGCACGGAGTGGAAGGGCAACGATGTGGTTTCGGATTTGAAGCTGCTTCGGAGGATGCGGGAGAAACTGGCCCGGGATGTGGAGGAGTCCAAGGCGAAGGACGACCGGAGGGGACGCCGGATCATCGAGGACTACGCGCTGGTGCACACGCCCGCGGACGAGGATCAGTTCGTGATTCAGACGTGGGAGGAAACCCGGGCGATGCAGACGCAGATTGACGAGTTGCTGAGCAGGCTGCAGGGATGAGCTGTGATGGGTTAGTGGAAATTTTGAGGACGCGTGGAGGATTTTTATATGTTTGCTGAGCTGTTGCAGAATATCCGGGAAAAGAAAATCACGGTGGGCATCGTAGGGCTTGGGTACGTGGGATTGCCCCTGGCGCGGGAGTTTCTGAAGGCGGGATTTTCCGTGCTGGGTTTTGACGTGGATCAGACTAAGGTGGAGATGTTGGCGCGCGGAGACAGTTATTTGAAGCACGTGGATGGGGGTTTCATCGAGCGCTACGTATCCGACTCTAAGTTTCAGACGACCAGCGATCCCGAACGGTTGCGCGATGCCGATGCGATTCTCATCTGCGTTCCGACGCCGCTCGGCAAGCACAGAGAGCCCGATCTTTCCTACGTGCTGGGCAGCACCAAGGAGATTTCAAACATTCTGAGAAAAGGGCAAGTGATCGTGCTGGAATCCACCACCTATCCGGGTACGACCGGGGAGGAGATGCTGCCCATTCTAAAGGAAACGGGCCTCAAAGTGGGAGAAGATTTCTTTCTCGGCTATTCCCCCGAACGGGAAGACCCCGGGAATAAATGTTTTTCCACGGGCACGATCCCCAAAGTGGTCAGCGGGGTCACGGAGAAATGTCTCGAAGTCGTGAAGACGCTTTACGATCAGGTGGTGGAAACCGTGCCCGTTTCATCGGTAAAAGTGGCCGAATCCACCAAAATTCTCGAAAATACCTATCGGGCGGTCAACATTGCTCTGGTCAATGAACTCAAGGTCGTGTTTGGAAGGATGGGCATAGATATCTGGGAAGTGATCGAAGCGGCCAAAACCAAGCCTTTCGGATTCCAGGCCTTCTACCCCGGACCGGGTCTCGGCGGGCATTGTATTCCGATTGATCCCTTCTATCTCACTTGGAAGGCCCGCGAGTATGGCATTCACACCCGCTTTATCGAACTGGCCGGCGAGATCAATACGCATATCCCCTATTATGTGGTGGAAAAAACCACGACCGCGCT
>JAUWMS010000538.1 GCA_030613045.1 Candidatus Latescibacterota bacterium
GGCGGCGCATCCGTCGGATCGGTCATTCCGCCAAGCACGTCGTCATAGTCCGGGGAGTTGAGGTCCGCGTATGCCGAGGAGATCGGGATGTTCGTATCCTTCTTTTTATCCCACAGCCGCTCGTGCTCATCGGATACGAACGTGCGCCACACCTCGCCGGAGGTGATGCCGTCGGAGAGATAGGTGACGTGCTCAAACTCCTTGACCGGCGTCTCGATCCAGAAGGTTAGTTTGTCGAACTGCTCGCGGATAAAGGCCTCGCCAAATTTCCCAAGAGAAGCCTTGTAGCTGTTGCGTCCCGTTTTCTCCCAGTCGGTGATTTGGACCAGTTCGCCGTCCAGCACGGGACTCAGGCACACATCCAGCACGGTGTCGTTCCGGTGCACGATCCGAAGTCGGTCGCCGGAAAGCAGATAGTCGGTTCCGGCGATGGTCATCAGGTGATTCGTCACAATAACCTCCCCTTCTCATTCGCGGTTATTCGTTTACATTCCAGCGTGGGAATAAATTCCTCCGCTTCTTCTCCTGAATGTTTCACAAATCTGCGTTTTCACGCTTGGCTTCGGAATAACGCAAGGTAGATGTCCCATTAGGGACAGGATATTTATAGCATCCGAAATAGCCAATATCTTCCCCCTAGTCCCGTGAGGGACGAAATATAGACGAAAGGTGCGTGGAAAACACATAATGACGAAAGGTACATTCTGAAAGATATTGGGTAACTATGCCGTCCCTACGGGACTTGGGAATGGCTGTTTTTTTGGATTGTTTTGCTATAGATATGTTGTCCCTAACGGGACAAATCCCCGCTCGAGCGGGCTGGCAGGCCTGTGTTCCTACAAAAAAACTTGGAGCGCGATGACTCCTGTCATCGCTGTGGAATCGGGTGATTTCGCACTTTATAGCTTGGCTTGATTCGTCAATGCAACGCCAGACCTCCGAGGTCTTCAAGACCTCGGAGGTCTCTCATTTGCGCACATTCGCGGTCATTCAAATCTCCTTACTCCTCCCGTCCCGCATCCAGCGCAATGCGTCTTGCCGCTTCGTCACCCGCGCGGAACCAGTTCGTGCGAATCGTCTCCGCTGCCGTCGAGAAGCGCACGTTGCGAAAGGCTCCGGTGGACTTGTTGGTGAAAAGCGCCACCGCGCCCGCGCCGGGAGCTTCGTCTTTGAAGCAGGTGTACGTGGCCCCCCAGCCTTCGGAAGTGCGCAGATCCACCGCCGCCTTGAGGAGATCACCTTTGCGGGAGACCTGGAGTTCGGCCCACGCACCCGGCACCATCTTGCCCACGGCAATCTTTCGCCGAATGCGGGTCTGTCCTCCCTCGACTTCCCCGATCTGAAGGAAGGCGTGCTGAGGATCCGAACCCGTACTGACCGCACTCAGAAAGGTGGTTGGCTCAGAAGGCGCGCGCGCCGCAAGCCGGGAGCTATTGGCCGGGATGGTTAAAACCACAAAGCGGTACCCGGCATCGGTCACCTGATACGCCAGACCGACTGCGGCGTCCACCTTGAGTTCCATAGCCACGTGAAAGTCCTCCGGATCGCCCACGGAAAGCGGGGCAAGCGCGCCGATGGCTTCCGAATCACCTTGCCGCGCCACGCCGATGCGCTCGTACCCGAAAGTGGTCTGAAACATGGAGACGTCGTGCTTCCACGGATACGGACAATCCCCGATATTTTTCTGCGTGACCGCGAGCATGCGACCGGGAGCGACCTCGGTCAACTGGCCGTAGTACGAATAGCCGAGCGGAAGTTCGCCCCAGGTTTTCCCGTCGTCGCAGGAATACTTGATGGAGGTATGGCAGTAGTAGAAGATCGTCCCGTCGGAGGCCCGGTGCATATAGGGATACCCGGAGTGCACGAAAAAAGGATTGATCCGGGGCGGCGTGGCGTGCCAGGCCCCGGATTTATCGCGCTCGAGAACAAGCTGTCGCATGCAGCTTCCGGCTGCGTCGGTGCGCCAGATCACGAGGAGCCTCCCATCGTCCAGTTCCACGAAATCGCACTCCTCCCCCATGCCCTGAGGATTGAGCCTATCGTCGTTTTTCGCAATGCCGACCGGCTCCGACCACGTCTTCCCGCCGTCTTTGGATTCACTGAGCGCGCCCCCCCAGGTGCTGGCGGCCGTCTCATCGGGACGAAACGCTCCTAAGGCCATGAGCGTGCCATCGCGGAGCGGATGGATGGCCGTGATGAAAAAGGGCGGCGTTTGGGCGAAAAGATAGATTTCCTTCCATGATGCGCCGCCATCCGCGCTCGTC
>JAUWMS010000074.1 GCA_030613045.1 Candidatus Latescibacterota bacterium
TTTTTTCGAGAAAAGAGCGGGAACCGGACGCCAAGAAGGCGGATCACGAACGCATCGCTCAACTGAAAGCGCAGGCCAACGAGCAGATCCAGCGCGTCAAGCGGGAGCGGGATCGTCAGGTTCTTGAGCTTTTGAAGGGGCACAAGGTGGGGCTGCTTCGCAACATCGAAGATAACTCAGTCGTCTTCTCCGGAGGGCAGCGCTTGGATGAAGAGGCTGCCCAGTGGCTGGATTTGGATGTGACGCAGGCGGAGGATGCTTGGACGGAGGATGCGGAGACGAATGTCCGGGTGGACGAGTTGCTGGACTTGGCGCAAAGATTGGTGGAGGCTGCCTCGGAGGAACTGGAACAAGGGATCGAGAAAGTGACCCGGGGGGATGAACTGGCCCCGGGGATTATGCAACTGGTCAAAGTGTACGTGGCCTGCAAGCGAAAGCTGACGGTGGGAGATAAGATGGCCGGGCGGCATGGGAATAAAGGGGTGGTATCCAAGATCGTCCCGGAGGAAGATATGCCATACCTTCCCGACGGTACCCCGGTAGATATTGTACTCAATCCATTGGGGGTGCCTTCCCGTATGAATCTGGGACAGCTTTTGGAAACGCATTTGGGATGGGCTTCGGGAAAATTGGGTATCCGGGTGGCCACGCCGGTTTTCGACGGAGCCTCCATCGAAGATATTAAGACGGCATTGCGGGATGCGGATCTTCCGGAAACCGGGAAGCCCATTTTGTACGACGGGCAGACGGGGGACCCTTTTGAGAAAGAAGTGACGGTGGGTTACATCTATATGATGAAGCTCTCGCATTTGGCGATGGACAAGATCCATGCGCGGTCCATCGGGCCGTATTCGCTGGTGACGCAACAGCCTCTGGGCGGTAAAGCGCAGTTTGGGGGGCAGCGATTCGGCGAGATGGAAGTCTGGGCCTTAGAGGCTTACGGAGCGGCCTATCTGCTTCAGGAGATGCTGACCGTCAAATCGGACGATGTGGCCGGCCGGTCGAAGATCTACGAGGCCATCGTCAAGGGGGAAAGCGCTCCGGAGCCGGGGACGCCGGAATCCTTTAATGTGCTGGTGAAGGAATTGCAGAGTTTGGGACTGGACGTGGCATTGGGCAACGAAGCGTAATGAGCAATGAAGAATGAACAATACCCCACCCAACTCCATAATTGGGGCTGGGGTGGAAGGGTATGGCTCATTATTCATTGTAAAAGGGGGATTTCCGTGGCTGGTTCGAATGCTTCCAGGAACGATTTCAGTTGGATCAAGGTCCAACTGGCCTCACCGGAGAGGATCCGGGAGTGGTCCCACGGTGAGGTGACCAAGCCCGAGACCATCAATTACCGGTCGTTTCGACCCGAGCGGGATGGGTTGTTTTGCGAGCGGATCTTCGGGCCCACGAGAGATTGGGAGTGTTATTGCGGGAAGTATAAGCGCATCCGCTATCGGGGTGTGGTGTGTGATCGCTGCGGCGTGGAGGTCACCCAGAGCAAGGTGCGTCGAGAACGTATGGGGCACATAGAGCTGGCGATTCCCGTTTCTCATATCTGGTATTTCAAATCCATTCCAAGCCGCATCGGGGCGCTTTTGGATCTCGGGCTGCGGAGTTTGGAGCGGGTGCTCTACTACGAGGCCTACATCGTCGTAGATCCGGGGGACGCGCCGGTCGAGAAGAGGGATCTTTTGACCGATGAAGAGGTCTCGGAGTTGGAGGAGCGAGGATTCCAGTTTAGGGCCGGTATGGGGGCACAGGTTATTAAGGAGTTGTTGGCGGAGATGGACATTGAGGAATTGTCCGCGGAATTGCGTGCCCGGGTGCGTATGGAGACTTCGATTCAGCGCAAGCAGGAGATGTTGAAGCGGCTTCGGGTGGTGGAGGCCTTTCGACAATCAGGAAATCGCGCTGAGTGGATGATTATGGACGTGATTCCGGTGATCCCGCCGGAGTTGAGACCGCTGGTGCCCTTAGAGGGCGGACGTTTTGCCACATCGGACCTGAACGATCTGTATCGGCGGGTGATCAACCGAAACAATCGCTTGAAGAAATTGATGGAGATCCGGGCTCCCGAAGTGATCTTGCGAAACGAGAAAAGGATGCTCCAGGAGTCGGTGGATGCTTTGTTCGATAATGGACGACGTTCGAGAGCGATTCAAGGGGATGGCAACCGTTCTCTGAAGTCTTTGAGCGATCTGTTGAAGGGCAAACGGGGGCGATTTCGTCAGAATCTTCTTGGAAAACGAGTGGACTATTCGGGCCGGTCGGTGATTGTGGTGGGGCCGGAATTGAAACTCCATCAATGCGGACTACCGAAATATATGGCATTGGAGTTATTTAAGCCCTTTATCATCAAAAAGCTGGAGGAAAAGGGGTACGTTCAGACCATCAAAAGCGCTAAGAAATTGGTGGAGCGGGAGCGTCCTGAAGTGTGGGATATCTTAGAAGAAATTGTCCAGGGCCACCATGTGCTCTTAAATCGTGCGCCGACATTGCACCGCTTGGGCATTCAGGCCTTTCAGCCGGTTTTGGTGGAAGGGCAGGCCATTCGGATCCATCCGATGGTGTGCGCGGCCTTTAATGCGGACTTCGACGGGGATCAGATGGCCGTGCATCTGCCGCTCTCCTTTGAGGCGCAGATCGAGGCTCAGGTGTTGATGACGGCCACGAATAATCTGCTTCTCCCGGCCAACGGGAAGGCGATCGTGGTGGATAAACCCCAGGACATTGCGTTGGGCTGCTACTATCTGACGAAAATGCGACGCGGAGGCCCGGGATCCGGAAAGTGCTTCGCAAATCCCCAGGAAGCCCTGATCGCTTACGACTGTGGAAAGGTTGATCTCCATAGCGATATTTTGGTACGTCTCGATGGTCAGCGGGTGGAGACTACGGTCGGACGGCTTTTGTTCAACGAAATTCTTCCGAAGGGCTATGCGTTCGTCAACGATCTTTTGGATAAAAAGGGAGTTCAGTCCATCGTCTCCCATATTCATCGAAAATTCGGAAACAAGGAAACCGTGCGCTTCGTGGATGATCTGAAGGATTTGGGATTCAAGTATGCCACTCTCTCCGGGATTACGAGCGGCATAGACGATGTGGTGGTCCCGAAGGAGAAAGACGATTTGGTGGCGAAAGCCGCAGTAGAAGTGGACCAGATCCAGCGCCAATATACCCGGGGGATCATCACGGACGGCGAGCGGTACAATAAGGTGATTGACGTATGGCAGCATGTCCGAAACGACGTGACGGAAGTCCTGTTCGAAACCCTGCGAAAAGACGAGAACGGATTCAACCCGGTGTTTATGATGCATGATTCCGGCGCACGGGGCAGCGAGGATCAGGTGAGTCAATTGGGGGGGATGCGTGGCGTGATGGCCAAGCCTTTGAAGAAGATCACGGGAGGAGTGGGGGAGCTTATCGAATCCCCGATTCTCGCCAATTTCAAGGAGGGGCTTTCGGTTTTAGAATATTTCATCTCCACCCATGGCGCCCGGAAAGGGTTGGCGGATACCGCACTGAAGACGGCCGAGGCGGGATACATCACCCGACGCATGGTGGATGTGGCCCAGGATGCCATCATCCTGGAGGAGGATTGTGGAACCACCCGGGGGATCGACGTCCGCGCCTTGAAGGAAGAGGAGCGTGTAGATGAGTCTTTAGCCGAACGGATCCTCGGGCGGGTGGTTCTGGATGACGTGGAAGATCCGGCGACGGGTGAGATTCTGGTTCCGTCAGGGGAGGAAATCACCGAGGAGGATGCCGCTCGAATCGAGCAGGCGGGTATCGAGAGCGTCCGCATCCGGTCGGTGCTGACGTGTGAGGCCCGTCGGGGGGTGTGCGTTAAATGTTATGGTCGGAACCTCGCGATGGGAAAGATCGTGGACATCGGGGAAGCGGTGGGTGTGATCGCAGCCCAGTCCATCGGCGAGCCGGGCACCCAGCTTACCTTGCGTACCTTCCACATCGGAGGGATGTCCTCCAGGATTGCCGAGCAGTCGAAGGTCACTATCAAACGCGCGGGGAAGGTCCGATACCACGAGGTGCATTACGTGGATCAGGATCAGAAACGGATCGTAGTGGGACGGAAGGGGGAGATTGAACTGCTGGATACGGACGATATCCCCCGCGCGCGGTATCAGGTCCCCTACGGAGCTATCCTGTTTGTCAAAGATGAACAGACTGTTGAGGAGGATACGACGCTCTACGAGTGGGATCCCTATAATAATGTAATTTTGACGGATCAAGAGGGGACGGGGCGATTCGTGGATATTCGGGAAGGGGTGACCGTTCGTGAAGAGTTCGATGAGACCAGCGGAAGCCGTCAGTGGGTGATCACGGATCAGCGGGACCGAACGCTCTCTCCGCACGTCGAGGTGATAGATCGAGAGGGCAATCGGGTGCGCAACTATATTATTCCCGTGGGCGCGCGTTTGGCGGTTTACGATGGAGATTCCCTACGGGCCGGCGATGTTCTGGCTAAAATTCCGAGAGCGAGTAATAAGACGCGGGATATTACGGGCGGATTGCCGAGGGTGATCGAGTTGTTGGAGGCGCGTCGTCCGAAGGAGCCGGCTGTGGTTACGGAGATCGATGGAAAAGTGCGGATGGGAGGGGTTGCACGGGGCGCCAGGGAGATCTTTGTGATCAGCGAGGACGGAGAGGAACGAAAGTATCTAATCCCTTATGGGAAGCACGTGCGCGTGCACACGGGCGACTGGGTGGTGGCCGGTGAACGGCTTTCCGAAGGGTCGGTGAACCCCCACGATATTCTGAGGATCCAGGGACCGAGTAAGGTTCAGGAGTATCTCGTCAACGAAATCCTGGAAGTCTATCGTCTCAATGGCGTGCGAATCAACGATAAGCACATCGAGATTATCGTGCGCCAGATGCTTCAGAAAGTGAAGGTGGTGGATTCGGGAGATACGAATTTTCTGGAGGGAGACCGAGTGGATCGTTTTCACTTTGAGGATGAAAACACGAAAGTGATCGAAGCGGATGGGGAGCCGGCCACCTCCGAGCCGATTCTTTTGGGGATCAGCAAGGTGTCCCTTATGACCGACAGTTTCGTCTCCGCGGCTTCCTTTCAGGAGACGACGCGTGTGCTGACCGAGGCCGCGATTCAGGGGCGGAAGGATCCCTTATTGGGGCTCAAGGAGAACGTGATTATCGGTCATCTGATCCCGGCCGGAACGGGGATGTCTCAATACCGTGAAGCTTCTTACGAACGGGTCGAGGAGGACGTGGTGGCTGAAGAGGAAGCGGTAATGGAGGAAGTGGCCGCAGGCTAATGAATTGCGGATTGTGGATTGGTGGTCGAGACGGGCGGTTTTTCAATCCGAAATCCGAAATGGGAAAAGGAGAACGGCATTGCCAACGATTAATCAATTGATTCGGAAGGGGCGGAAGAAGGTCAAAAACAAGTCTTCTGCTCCGGCGTTGAAAGGATCGCCTCAGAAGCGGGGAGTGTGTGTACGGGTCTATACGACGACGCCCAGGAAGCCCAATTCGGCGTTGAGGAAGGTGGCCAGGGTGCGGTTGACGAGCGGAGAGGAAGTGTCCGCGTATATCCCCGGGGAGGGGCATAATCTTCAGGAACACTCGATGGTGCTCATCCGGGGGGGGGCAGTGAAGGATATTCCCGGATTCCGGTATCACATTATTCGCGGGGTTCTGGATACGATCGGGGTGGAAGACCGGAAGGTGAGTCGGTCCAAATACGGCACGAAAAAAGGGAAATAGAAACACCGATTTCGGATTGCGGAAAAATGACAAAATTGCAGGAGGAGGAAATAGATGCCTCGTAGAGCGTCAGTCAGCAAACGCCCTTTGTTGCCCGATCCCAAGTTTGGGAACCCTCTGGTGACTCGGTTTATCAGCCACCTGTTGGAGCGAGGGAAACGGAGCACAGCGGAATCCATTTTTTACGATTCGATAGACCTTATCGAGCAAAAGACGGATCAAAAAGGGGTTGACGTTTTTGAGAAAGCCGTGAACAACGTCAAGCCTGTCGTGGAGGTCAAATCGCGCCGGGTCGGTGGGGCTACCTATCAGATTCCCGTGGAAATTCGGGAGGATCGCCGTCTGAGTCTTTCCATCCGATGGTTGATCTCATACGCGCGGGATCGAGCCGAGAAAACGATGGCCGAACGCCTGTCTGCGGAATTGGTGGCGGCTTCCAAGAACGAGGGAAATGCGATCAAGCGGAGAGAGGATACCCATCGGATGGCCGAAGCCAATCGGGCATTTTCGCACTATCGCTGGTAGGCTTTCCCTTCTCACCGCAACGTCTCAAAGAATGCAAAGAAAGGCCTCCTGGATAGGGATTAGACAATCACTGATCACCGGCTTTAGCCGAATGGTTTTCTTTCAAGTAGGAAAAGGATGCCCAGAGAATATAGTCTAGAACATACCCGTAATATCGGGATTATGGCGCATATTGATGCGGGGAAGACGACGACCACCGAGCGAATCCTTTACTATACCGGGAAACTGCATCGTATAGGCGACGTGGACGACGGCACGACCGCGATGGACTGGATGGAGCAGGAGAAAGAGCGCGGAATCACGATTACTTCCGCGGCGACGACCTGCTCCTGGCGGGAACACCTCATTAATATCATAGATACTCCGGGCCCCGTGGATTTTACGCCAGAGGTGGAGCGGTCGCTTCGAGTATTGGACGGAGCGGTCGGGATATTCTGCGCGGTGGGGGGGGTGGAACCTCAGTCGGAGACGGTATGGCGGCAGGCAGATCGGTATGACGTCCCCCGTCTGGCGTTTGTGAACAAGATGGATCGGGTGGGCGCGGACTTCTATCGGGCCGTGGATATGATGGAGGAACGGCTCGGAGCGCATTTTGTGCCGATTCAACTTCCCGTGGGATCGGGGGAACTGTTTACGGGAATGATTGATCTCATCGAGATGAGAGCGATCAGCTACCACGAGGAAACACTGGGCACGATGTTCTCGGAATACGATATACCGAAGGATCTGATGGAGACCGCCCGGCATTATCGGGAGGTTTTGCTGGAGGCGGTAGCCGACTACGACGATCATTTGATGGAGCTTTTTCTCTCCGGAGACGATATCCGGCCCGATGAAATACGCTGTGCTCTGAGAAAAGCGGTAGTGGATGTACGAGTGGTTCCCGTGCTCTGCGGGACGGCCTTCCGAAATAAGGGCATTCAACGATTGATGGATGCGATTGTTGATTATCTGCCCTCTCCTCTGGATGTGGGGAGTGTGGAGGGGGTGCATCCCGATACGGAAGCATTGGAAGTTCGTTCGGTTTCGGATGGGGAACCTTTGTCTGCCTTGGCTTTCAAGGTGATGACCGATCCGTACGTGGGGCGTTTAACTTTTTTTCGAGTGTACTCCGGTACGATGGAGGCCGGTTCTTACATTTATAATAGCCTGCTCAAGAAGCGGGAACGCGTGGCACGGATCCTTCAGATGCATGCGAACAAGCGGGAAGAACGGAAGAAAGTTTATGCGGGAGATATTGCCGCGGCGGTGGGATGGCGATTTACAAGAACGGGAGATACGCTTTGCTCAGCGAAAGCTCCTATTGTTTTAGAGTCCATGAAGTTCGCCAAGCCGGTTATCGCCGTATCGGTGGAGCCTAAGACCAAGCGGGATCAGGATCTGTTGATGGACTCGTTGGCGAAACTTGCGGACGAGGACCCGACCTTTCGGGTGGCGACGCACGAGGACACCGGACAGACCATACTCTCCGGAATGGGCGAGTTGCATTTGGAGGTTATTGTAGATCGCCTCCTGAAGGAGTTCAAGGTGGCTGCTAACGTGGGACGGCCGCAGGTCTCTTACAAAGAGTCTATTCGAAAGACGGTGCAAAGTGAGGGGAAATTCGTCCGGCAGTCCGGGGGACGTGGACAATTTGGCCACGTGAATATCGAGATGGGGCCGGGCCAACCGGGTTCCGGTCTTGTTTTCGAGAATAAAATTGTCGGAGGGGCGATCCCGAGGGAGTATATCTCGTCGGTGGAAAAAGGCATCCGGGAGGCGATGGCGAACGGGGTGTTGGCCGGATACCCGATGGAGGATGTGCACGTCACGTTGTTCGATGGCTCCTATCATGAAGTGGATTCCTCGGAGATTGCATTTAAGATCGCAGGTTCTATGGCGTTTCGGGATGGATGCAAACGGGCCGGTCCCGTTCTATTGGAGCCAGTAATGGATGTGGAGGTCGTGGCGCCGGAGGAGTATACGGGCGACGTGATGGGCGGTTTGAATGGGAGAAGAGGGAATATTATGGGCATTGTGCGCCGACCGGATGCTCAGGTGATCACGGCGGTGGTTCCCTTGAGGGAGATGTTTGGGTACTCCACCCAACTGCGCTCAGCCACTCAGGGTCGGGCGATCTACTCGATGCAGTTTTCCAAGTATGTGGAAGTACCGGAGTCCATCTCAAGCCAAATTATGGAAGGCGGTCATTAGCATCTGGTGAGTGGTGAGGTGGCAGTCCATCGCCACCTACTTAGATCACCAATCGCCAATCACCAATCGAAGGGGGTGCCGCTATGGCGAAGGCGAAGTTTGAGCGCACGAAGCCTCATGTGAACATAGGTACGATTGGTCA
>JAUWMS010000259.1 GCA_030613045.1 Candidatus Latescibacterota bacterium
CAAGTATCTATGGTGTTTGCAATGCCGAAAACGTACAACCCAAACAAGTATTCCATAGGGCGTCTACAAGTTTGGGCAGTTCCGTTGGGAGAAACACGAAGTCTTATCAAGAAACTTAGATCTGGGCGAGCATTCGGCAGTGAGAAGATCCAAGGGAGATGATCCTATCTCATTCCTCAGAGTCATAATGCTACCCATTTCTGGGATGCAACTTCATCTAACATGTTGTTTACGACTTCCTGCGTTCGTCCAAAGGCTTTGCGTTTCGCAAAGCCTGTTACCGCTAGGCGAACATGCCGTTTGGCCGCACGGCCTCGCAAGTGCCCCGCTTCCGCGCTCCAAGCAGGCTTCGCACACGCGCCCATCACGCCGATCACGATGGGATGGAAATTCGCGCCTATAAACCGAGCGGCACCCTCCTGCATCGCAAAAACCAAGGAGTCGTCTCGATGAGTATTCAGGTTAAATTGTCCGACATTGTGGAAGGCATGGAGAGTCAGTCTGATGAAATGCCCTCTTATCTGAATACAAAGACGGGTGAAATCGTATTCGTTACCGGAGAGGAACTCAGCGTTGCCGAGGAAGGAGAGGGTCTTGGTGGATCCACGGAATGGGGGCAAGAGTCCCTTGAGAAAGCGCGCGAGATTTTATACTCGGATGAGTATGTCGCATTGCCCTCCCAGTGGGATATTCACGAATACCGTATCATGGAGCGGTTCTGTCTTTCCAGAGACGATGAGGGAATCTCCGAGACCCTATACCGATCCATCAAGGGGCGGGGCGCCTTTCGCATGTTCAAATCGGCCATTCACAGGCTCAACATAGTGGAAGATTGGTACCGGTTTCGAGACGAGGCATTCAGGCGGATGGCCATGGACTGGTGTGAAGCGAAAAAGATCGAATACCTCGATGACCGAAAGCCGGGCGAGGAGGATCGGAAACCACAACTGTTGCCGCGCAGGGTGATCTACGAGAGTCCCTGGGTGAATCTCTCCGTGGATAAGGTGCGCTTTCCCGACGGCGGGGTCGTTGAACAGCATCCCCTTTTGGATTTTGGCAAGGAGGAGGTCGGCGTCCGTGTCGAGAATGAGCGGGAGGAAATTCTGCTGATTCAGGCGTATCGTTATGCGACCGATACCATCGAGTGGGGGATTCCGGCGGGCGGCGTGGGGAAAGGGGAATCGCTCCTCGATGCCGCAAAACGCGAAACGCTCGATGAGACCGGATATGAAATGGACAAAGTTTGGCTGACCTATACGTATAACCCGATGATTGGCATCTCGAACAAGGTATTTCACATTGTGAAAGGACGCGCTTCGAGACGTGCCGGAGATTTTGACCGGAACGAAGTCAAGGCGGTAGCATGGCGTTCCGCGGATGAGATCCTGGCTATGATTGGCGAGAAGAGGATCAAGGATGGACTCTCGTTGACTGCCTTGGTATTGCATCTGGCGGAAGATAGTTAGTCCCCAAGGCTGTTCAGTTCTCCGACATCTGCACCGAATTTCATGGCTGAGAACGCTGAGGAAGCGAAGAGAGGAAAGAAAGTGAGAAAGTGAGACGGTGAGACGGTGAGATCCCTCTCCCTTTCATAGCGCGGCAAAGCCGCCCGGAAAGCCCAAAAGCAATGAGACACGGATAAAACGGATTTTCACGGATGAAAACAGCCCCGGACCCCTCCCCAAGGCTCGGCGTCCCAAGCAAGCCTTCACTGGACAGGTTCCTGGAGAATCCCTCCAAATTGAATCAACCCTATTTCTTCTCAAAACGAAAGGAATTGCCGATGTCAGCAGTAAAAATGACCGTTCCCCCTATCGAGAACGAAGCGGCCTTGATCGCTCAGATGACCACGCCTTCGCCGGAAGTGAAGGAGGCGGTCTCTCAGATTGACGGCGAGATTATGATCCTCGGAGTGGGTGGAAAGATGGGCCCGACGCTGGCGGAGCTTCTCGTCAAGGCGGGCGCGAAAGGGGTCGTCGGGGTGGACCTTTTCCCCAACCCCGCGCTCAGGGAGTATCTGGAATCCGTGGGCGTGCGCACGCTCCAATGCGATCTGCTCGACGAGCAAGCGCTCAACGGACTTCCCACCATGTCCCACATTCTGTTGATGGCCGGGTTCAAGTTCGGAGCCACGGGCAAGGAGTCGCTGACCTGGGCGATGAACACCATGCTTCCGGCCCGGGTGATGCAGCGCTTTCCGGAGTCCAGGATCATCTACATTTCCTCCGGGAACGTCTATCGCTACTCCGAAGTTCAAAAGGGCGGCGCCGCCGAATCCGATCCGGTGGATCCGATCGGGGAATATGCGCAGTCCAGGCTGGGCGGCGAACGCCTGATCCAGTTCCTTTCCGGGCAAAACAATACGCCGGTCACGATTGTCAGGCTTTTCTACGCCACGGAGCTTCGGTACGGGATTATCTTAGACGTGGCCACCAAGATCAAAAACCGCGTGCCGATCCACATCGAGATGGGGCACGTCAATCAGATCTGGCAGGGCGATTCAAACGCCTATATTGCCCGGTGTTTTCCGCTTTGCGACAGTCCGGCCAAAACCATCAATCTGACCGGATCGGAGATCCTTTCCGTGCGGGAGATCGCGGAGCGGATCGGATCCCTGATGGGGATCGTGCCCGTCTTTGAGGGAACGGAGAGCGATACGGCGCTGCTCGGAGACCCCACGGAGATCATGGAGCGTTTCGGTGCGCCCAGCGTCTCGCCTTCGACGATTATCGAATGGGTGGCCTGGTGGGTCATGCACGGCGGAGACACGCTGGGGAAACCCACTAAATACGATTCCCGGACCGGGAAGTTCTAAGTGCTTCTCACCGCAAAGGCGCAAAGGGCGCGAAGAGAGGAAAGTGAGAAAGTGAGACGGTGAGACGGTGAGAAAGTCGATTCTCTTTCTATTGGGCTGAATCGACCAAGTGAGACGGTGAGAGCCTCACTTGGAAAAATTGTTTTCCTGAACTTGGGAAAGTGTTACTTCTCGTTCCCACGCTCTGCGTGGGAACGAGTCGTTGCGCTTATTTTCCCACGAGATTTTCAATTACCGGTTGGTTTGGGTAATTGATTTCCCCAGTTCGGGAGCGTTTTTTCGAATCATTATGTGCCCCAAGGCTGCGCATCGGGATTACAAAATCCCGATGCAACAAAAAGGCAGAGAATAGCGGGAATCAAGCCGTTTTTCTCTGCCTTTCTTTTTTTTCTTGCGTTCTTTGCGCCTTTGCGGTGAGGTCTTTGCGGTTAGGTCTTTCGGGTCAAGGTTCGAGCAGGGATGCTGCGATGCGTTCGGCGTCGGTGCGGAGCATGTCGAGGTAGGTTGCCGTGCCCGGAAGCGCGCCCAGCAAGGGGGTGATTCGGACGACCTTTGCTCCCGTTTCCCCGGCGATCATCTCCGGGACTTTGCCGCTGTATTGGGGCATCGTCAAGATTACCCCGATTTTTTCCGCCTTCATCCGCGTGATCACTTCCGAGATGCGCCGGGCGGACGGCTCCATCCCCGGCACGGTCATAATACGCTCGGTCTCTTGCACTTCACGCCATCGGAGCAGATAGGGGAAGGCCGGGGCGTACGTGACGACCTTGCGCCCGCTCAGCGATGGGAACCGTTTTCCGATCTCGGTCCTCAGCGAATCTATCCGGGCCGTATAGGCTTCGGTGCGGGAGCGAAAAGTCCCCGCCACTTCGGGACGAAGCTTTGACAGCGCATCCCGGATGTGCCCCACCATCATCGCGGCGTTGACGGGATCCATCCACACGTGGGGATTGCCACCGTGCCCGTTTTCCCCTCGCTCCAGCACCGAGATTCCTTCCGTGACCATCCACACCATAAGTCGTTCGTTCCCCGCGTTCGCCACCAGTTTATCAGCCCATTCTTCGACGCCCAAGCCCACTTTCACGAAGAGATCCGCCTCGGCCACCGCCCGCACGTCGCTCACCTTCGGTTCGTACGTGTGGGGATTCTCCAGACCTGTGATGAGGCTCCGAACCGTCACCTGATCCCCTCCGACCGCTCGAACGAAATCCTCTAAGACCGTGATGCTCGCGACCACCCGGATCCGATCCGAAGGGTGAGCGGGTTCTTTGCCACAGCCGGACATCGAGAGGAGTACGGAGAGCAATAGAACGTTTGAGAAAATAGAGGTCTTTCTCATCAAGGTGGATTTCCTTTCTATGGAGACCAGAACTTGGTACAATGGAGACTATCTCGTGGATAGACGAAAAATGTTCGCAGATTCCGTTTCATCTGTCGGAAAATTATCAGTGCCAACATAAAGGATGTCATCCGGACTCATCCCAAGACTTTGTATCCGAAGATCCGTCAGGCCATTGCCTATATCAGACCAGATTTCGCCATGGTCTGTTGATCTGAAAACGCCGTGATCTTTTATTCCTGCGAAGATATGCCCGAGTGAATTGATAACAAGTGAATTGACCTCTAATGTCGGCAAGCCATTATTTACCTGCACCCAGGTTTCTCCGTTGTCCGTTGAGCGATAAACGCCGCCATCGGTACCACCATAGTTAGCGGTAGCAGCGAATAGGGTTCCGATTTGATTGGAGACCATGGACCATCCATACGTCTGCTTTGCTGAAAGCACCTGCGCCCACGTCTCGCCATGATCCGTTGACAGAGAGATGCCAGAACCTACACCAACTAAGACGAACCCATTTCGCAGGAAGAGAAATTCTGTCGCTTGATATTCCAGTGAAAGCTTATCCCAGGTATGTCCATTATCTTTTGAACAGTAATTTCCTCTGTTTGCACTTGCCGCATTTGCGCCCATATAAATATGACCTTCAGGATTGATGGCAATCGTATGGATAAAGCTTACGGGTAATGTATCAACAAGCGTTTCCCAGGACGTTCCGTTATCCAGTGAGGTCTCAATCTTTCCGGAAGTGCCGGCAAAAATCTGATCATCCGAATCTATCGCGATACAACAGACAGGCGGCCATCCTGTTTCAAATACAGACGTCCAATGGTTTCCGTTATCCGCTGATCGTTCAATTCTATCTTTACCCCCGCCGACTATGAACGTATCAGGATGCCACCAAGTTCTGATGAAAATATCCCCCTTTGAGTTGAAGGAAAATTGCTCAACCCGTAGC
>JAUWMS010000310.1 GCA_030613045.1 Candidatus Latescibacterota bacterium
ATTCCGGGAGAGCGGTGTCGCTCCATCGAAGTGCAGGATGCCAAACTGAATTACATCAAAGGCGTGCTGGAACCTATGCTGAAATAGGGGCGTCGTTCCCGCCGAGAACACGCTCCATAATACGCCGAACCTTGCGGGAGAGCACTCGGTAATCGAATCGTTCGGAAACGAGGTCCGGGCCGAACCTCCCCCGTTTCAAGCGTTCCCGGTGCTGTACGAGGAGGCGTATTCGCTGCGTTAGTCGCTCCGGATACGTATCGTCGCGTTTCGCTCCGTAATAGGGCACCAACATCTCCTCCGGCAGCACGAACTTCGCTTCGCCCACCCGACTGGCCAGGATATACCGTGCGCACGCCAGATACTCCGGCAATTTCCCCGTGGTGCGCACCTGTCCCACCAAGTCGTTCGTCTGGGTCGAAAGGGCGATGTCCATCAGGCTGACATAGCGCGGAACGTCCTCGTACGGAATGCGTCCCACGAACGCGATCCGATCCCGCACGCCGCACGCGTCGGCCCGGCGCTTCAGATGAGAAAGTCCGCTTCCGTCTCCGATCATGATGCCGAACAGGGGCAGGTCCTTCAACAGGGCCAGGACTTCCACCAATTCCCAGCCGTAGCACATCTCCCGCTTCCGGTTCCAGTTCGCCGTCCCCATCACACCCACCGTGACGACCTCCCGGTCTCCCACGATTTTTCTCCGAAGCGCCGGATCGCACCGATACCGGCTGTGGCTCGGATCTACCCCGTCGGGGATTACGAACACGTTTCGGTACCCGTGCGACTTCAGATATCGGCGATGCTCCGTCCCCCGAACCGTGATCGCATCCGCCCAGCGTTGATTGGCAACCTCGAAAAGACGCTCCGTCCAACACGCCCAGAAACCGGCTCCGCGCGCCCGGGCCAGCGCAACCCGCACGTCTCCGGTATCCAGCATCCGCTTCGCGCCGATCATTCGTCCCAGCAGGAAGGCGAAAAAGGCCCATTTATCCGGCTTGAAGGCATAGATGAGCTTAGGACGGGTGGTCCGGATTTCCCGGGCGATCTCGATCCATCGCCGCCATCCCCGCTTCGACTTGAAGAACCATCGGAGTGTATAGGCGCCGACCAGGTTTTTCGTCAAACGCCGCGCCCGATGACTGACGATGCTCTTCGGGGAGTATGGAACGACAAGGTAGATGGTGTTCATAGTCAAGGCGCTCGTATCGCCCCAAATACACCAGGGCACAAAAAAATCCCGGAAGTAGGGATTTTTTGTCCCGGTGTCTTGGGGGTACGAATTCCTCTTTCACGTTTTGTGAATGCTCATTTCCGACACAGCCCAACCATTAGCAGTTCCAACAAGACGCGCTTGTTTCCATAGCCGGATTTCAGGCGATTTTCCGTATCGAGGATGCGCTCCATTCCATCTTGCAGCGTCTCCTCGTCGAAGTGCGCCGCCTGGGCCACGTATTTTGAGAGGAAGTACGGCGAGATCCCGAGACGCCCGCTCCATTCCTTCCGATCCACCCCTGTCTTTTTCCAGCCCGCGATCTTGGATAAGGCGGTCAGATGACGCACCAACATCCATAACATCCGCCCGGGCTCCTCGCCTTCATCCAACAGATTCTGAAGGATGCGGAGCGCCTCGCCGGTTTTTCGCGCGCCCACCGCATCCGTCAGATCGAAGATGCCATGGATTCGGGAATGGCCCGCCACCTCGACGACGTCCTGCTCTTCGATGCGCGGGCGATCCCCCACAAAGAGGAAGAGCTTCTCGATCTCGTTCGCCAGATCCCGCAGACTCGTGCCCACATAGAGATGCAGAACCGCCGCGGCTTTCGGGGAAATATCCCGGTCTTTCTTGCGGACCCGTTCCCGGATCCACGGCTCGATGCGATTCTCGTAGATCGGTTTGAACACCACCACGGCCATGTGCCGCTTTGCTTCCTTGGATAGCTTCTTCTGAACCTTCGCATCGTCTCCCGTAAAAACCATGCAGGTCGTCTCCGGAGGATCGGAGAGCACGCGATCCAATTTCTTCCACGCCTGCGCATTCAATGCCTGACAGCCCTTCAGCACCACCACGCGCCGCTTTTGCATCATCGGAAACGAAAGCGCCGTTTGGATCATCCGCTCCAATTCCACGTCATCGGCGTAAAACACGTCGTAGTTGAACGTTTTCGTGGCCGGATCCACCACACGGGACAGCAGAAAGGATAGGCTCTCCTCCCGCTGAAAACTTTCTCCGATGAGCAAATACCCGCTCCGAATCTTTCCGGACTCGATTTCCTTTGTTAGTTCGCGATCGGTCAAGACGCCTCCTCGATGTCCTCGAACTCGGCATCTTCCACGTCGCCGAACTCGGCCTTCCGGCTTTGCTTTTCCTTCGGGTTCCGGGTGTCCCGAACGCCTCCCCAGGACACCAGAAGGGATCGAACGGACTTGGCCGTTAGATAGAGGGCGACGCCCCACAGAATAAGTTTGTAAAACACGGAAATTCCCCTCGTCTTGAACGTGAAATGTGAAACGTAAAACGTGAGGCGTGAGGCGTGAGGCAGGCATTAGCAATCACCAATCACCAGGACTTACGCTTCAAGCCCCGCCGCGTATCTTCGGATAAGGCTTTTATAGTATCTCATATTTTCCAAAAAGTCAAGTCTTTTCTGGGAAAAACCTTGACTTTTCCCTCCCCCTCTTATATATTTCAAAAACCTCAAAAGACGAAAATTCTCACCATGCCCCCTCAAAGGAGGAACGTATGCCCCAACCATCCCAACAGATCAACGTGGAATTGGGCGAAAAGGAGTCGGAAGGCATCTATGCGAATCTGGCTCTGATTACCCATTCTCCCTCCGAATTCATCATTGACTTTGCGCGGATCCTTCCCGGCCTTCCGAAAGCGAAGGTGCACGCGCGTATTGTGATGACGCCGCATCACGCCAAGCTGCTCAGCCGGGCGTTGGGGGAGAATATCGGAAAGTTCGAAGATCAATACGGGAAGATCACCACCATTGACGGCGAGACGGAACGCACCATCGGCTTTCAGGCCGAGAAGACCAGCACTGCGAAGTGAATGTCAAATGCCAAAATCCAAATGCCAAAAGGGAGGGAATTTGTCATTTGAGCTTTGAAATTTGGCATTCCTTTGTCATTCGGGCTTTGGAATTTGACATTTGAGTCCGTGTCAAACTTCATACTGCAATTTAAGACATAACGCAAAAGGAGGCCACATGTCCACCCTAGGAAGTTTCACGTTCGTCCTGCACGCCCACCTGCCCTATGTGCTCTCCCACGGACGCTGGCCTCATGGCACGGATTGGCTCAACGAGGCTGCCTCGGAGACCTATATTCCGATCTTAGATGTGCTCACCGATCTGGTGGAAGAGGGCCTTTCTCCCAAACTCACGATGGGCATCACGCCCGTCCTGTCCGAGCAGATGGCCCATCCCGTGTTCCGGGACGAGTTGGAATCCTACCTTGAAATGAAAATTCAAGCAGCCGTCAAAGACCAGCAGACCTTCCTTCGATCCGGCGATCAGGGAATGGCCGATCTTGCCCGGATGTGGGAGCTTCGTTTTACGCAGATCCGGGGCCATTTTCGGGAGCGGTATGGCGAGGACCTCATCGCGGCCTTCCGCGCGCTTCAGGATCAGGGACACATCGAGATCATCACCTGTGCGGCGACGCATGGATACCTCCCCCTTCTGAGCCGGGACGTCAGTGTGCAGGCGCAGGTCAAGCAGGCCGTCGCCACGCACACACGTCTGTACGGGCGTCCTCCCCGAGGGATGTGGCTGCCCGAATGCGCGTACCGGCCCCGATACGAGTGGGCGTCTCCCGTCGGGTCCTCCGCTGAAACACCCTATCTCCGCAAGGGCGTGGAGGAATTTCTGAGCGAGAACGGGATCGAGTACTTCATCATCGATTCCGCGATGCTTCAAGGCGGTCGGGCCATCGGAGCCTATCTCGGACGATTCGAGGGACTGCAGCAACTCTGGGAGCGCTTCGCCTCCGGATACACCGAGCGTGCGGTGGACGTGGAGAAAACGCCGAGGGAGGCCTATTTGGTGCATTCCCCGGCTTCGGAGGGATCTCCGGTAGCCGTGCTCACGCGCGATCCGGAAACGGGACTTCAGGTCTGGAGCGGGGAACACGGATATCCCGGGGACGGCAACTACCTCGATTTTCATAAAAAGCATTTCCCCGGAGGCCATCGGTACTGGCGGGTGACCAGCTCGGGAAGCGATCTGGCGGATAAACAAATGTACGAGCCCGAACGGGCGGCGGCGCGCATCCCCGAAAATGCGGATCATTTCGTGGATTTGATCAAAGAGGAGTTGAAGACGTATCAGGAGGAGAGCGGCCAAACGGGCATTATTTGCGCCCCGTACGATGCGGAGTTGTTCGGTCACTGGTGGCACGAGGGGCCGGAATTTCTTCGGCATGTGCTCCGCCGGGTCGCCTCGGATCCGGAGGTCGAACTGACCACGGGGAGCCGCTTTATCGAACAGACGCCGCCGGTTCACATCGTCTCTCTCCCAGAAGGTTCCTGGGGCGAGGGCGGCTATCATTACATCTGGCTCAAC
>JAUWMS010000390.1 GCA_030613045.1 Candidatus Latescibacterota bacterium
GGGATGTCCCCCCGGCGTCGAATAGGTATTCAGCACGTGCTGCGATCCCGCGAAAGCCGAACTCCAGAAAAGCCCATATACCAACAGGGCCATCGAAAATTTTCTACCCATCGTACTTCCTCCTCTGAATTAGAAGTGACATTGTCAGACAGCCCGCGGAACCTCCGCGTGCATCGAATCCAGCTTGACCAAGACGAGTATGAATTTAACCATGGAACCCAAAAAAAGCAAGCACTATCTGCATCCAAATTTCTTTCCCGCCGAGTTCGCAGGTAAGGCTGTTTTCCCTATCATGAACGAAAGCCTGGCGAATTTTTCACCAGGCTTTCTTGTTCACCGATATACAAGGGCAAATCATCTTAACATCCACATAATCAGTCCACTTAAGCAACCTGTCAGTAGGCCAATGATGAAAGTAATGAGATGACTTGACCAAAAATATCGCCTCTGATTACTCGTTGACCAAGCCAGTTTTTCAGACTTTCGGTCTATGAACTGCTCTATGCGTTTATAGGAAATAACAGCTTCCTGAAACAGGCTAAATGTTTCCTCTCGTCCTTCCTCTCCGGATTTTTCAGCATATTTTGCGCGTCGAACCATTGTTTTGGCTTTGTCATGTAGTCGCGTCAATTCCGGTAAGAAGTCTCCAGAATCCACCTCTCCCAATTTGATTCTCCTGTAATTCTTGTGAAACTCCTCAATCCGTTTCTCGCCCTGTGCACAAAGGACCTTGCAACAATCCAATTTTATACGAACGATATGCCTTCTTGCACTCTCAGTTTCTTTGCATTTAGCTTCTTTACTCTTGCTGAGATATGCTCGGGCTGTATGGTCATATAAGGACCGAACTTCATTCAGAATAGCTATAGGGAATTCTTCAAGTTCTGCTTCAACATAAGCCAAAAGACGCTTTACATCATTATGATACGCTTTGTACAATTCGTCTATAGTGTCTATTTCCATACTAGTCCTCTATCTGCTATCTATAAAAAGAGGCTACTTATTTGATCTGCAAGTAGCCTCTTCTGAGAAAATAACCCAAACACAGCCCCGAAGGTCAGGCTTTTTTTCTGGTACTGCCCAACTCGCGAATCCGATCACCCGAAGTATTTCTCCATTCTTCTCTCAATCTCCTCTGGGGAGATGGTCCGTCCCATTTGAATGAGCATATTCCCTCGCCCACGATGTCCTGGCTCATGGCCAAATTTAAGAGGATGACCTATCCGTTTTTCTATCGAAGAGTCAATCTCGGAGAAGTCCTTGCGACGGATTTCATCTGAGGACATCCCGACAGACTCCTCAATGATGAGTGCCAGTTCCGGACTAATAGTATAATCCATATCCTCCTCCTCTTTTCGAAAAAGCAAATACTTCCGTTCTTCCCAAACCAAGAAAAAAAACTTTTCCTGTAGATCTTATCGGTATATTTTCCCACAAACTCAAGTGGCCGCAAAAAACACAAAAACAAAAATGGAGAAAAGTAGCCTCCTTACCCGAAGTTCAATCCAACCTAACAAAGAAGGCAAAGGTTACCAAAACGATAACCGATTCGATAACCAAAGATAGCAAAATAAACCATCTTGTCAAGAGAAAAATGCACAAATGCCCCAAAAAATGGGGGAAATGAGCGTTTGGTGAAAGTCTCCCTCTCATTTAAATGGTTTTCAGGCGCTTGGAATCCATCATCGTATTCTTGTCCCTCCGCCCGTACGCAAAGTTGGGGCACTTGAAAATGCAGACAGAACCCCAAAATCCTCATCCGCCAGACCGGTCCGGAGGCTCTCCATTGCGTACACGACCTCACAACGCCACGTCCATCTGCATCCCGAAGGCGGACTCGGTTTCCTCCGCTTCCGCGCCCAAACGCCAGGTGCGGCTGTATTTCACGGAAAACGCGCCTTTTCCGACCGGGACTTTCATCAAAAGAACCCATCGTCTTCCCCGGCCGCTCCAGTTTCGTATGGAGAACATGCCTCGCAGTGCGCTCTCAAATTCATATATGCGCGCCGCATACGCGCTTACATCGAAGAAGGTCAAACGGCCATCGAGCACGAACCCTTTTCGGGGGGAAAAGCGCACGTCTGTAAAAAGCAAACTTCCTCGTTCCCCATCCGCCCAGATATGCTCCACACGGGATTTGAGCCGAAAGCGCGATCCGGATCGCCAGCGCCCCTCCCAGCGCAACTCCCTTCTGCGCCCCTCCGTGAACGTGTATTCACCGTCCGTCGAAGGAATGGTCTGACGGATGCTCGACCGAAGCCGGATCAGAGTCTCAAAGGACTCGGCGAGGCGATGACGGAATTCCGCCCCAAAGCGCGCACCTCCGGTCGGAAGGATGGATAGATAGCTTCGCCAGGGCCTTCGATATTGATCGAAGTAGAGCGCGAGTCGGCTACCTTTCCGAATCCGCCACAGAACGCTGTGAAACGCCCCGATCTCGTTGCCGTTCTCGCTCCCCGAAACCGCAAAGCCCGATCCATGAAAGGAGCGAAATTTTCGGCCGTAGGTCCGAATCAGACTCTCTAAGGTGAACGCCCCATCTTTCCATATCCATCCCGCCACAAGCCCGTTGCCCGCCTGCGGGGAGCACACCGCTTCGCCAAATACGTTGAGTCCGAACAGGAATAGATCCCAATCCACGCTCAGATGCTCGATTCGGGAGCCGATGAAATCGAAGTGATTCCGTTCCTCATCGCGCCGCACCAAGGCAGGATAGAACCGGGAGTGAGCCAGCGTAAGTCCGATTTGGGTCCACTCGCCCGGATGGATTTTATTTTCCGGATGCCACTGGATTCTGGCGCCCACCAATTCCTCGGTCAGCGCATCCGCCCGGGCCTTTTCGGACTCCGTGACGTGCCGTCCCACGAGCGAGAAACCCGTCACGTCTCCCGCCTCGTTCAGCAGCGCATCGGAGCGCGTCCGGGCGCCGATAAGCACCGCCTCAAAAGTCCCCAGAGTCCTTCTCAAAAAGAGTCCCCGGAGCGCGCCCGGCTCCGTGCTGGCCCGGTATCCCACCTCCCGGGTGGGTCGTTTTCGGGCGAGGCCCAATCCGTCCATCGAGCGGGCGGACCGGCTGAAGAGCAGCCCCTGACCGAATCCCGGTCGGAAGTCGCCGACTACGATCTGATCGAAGCCCCACCGGTCCCGAAGTTCCGCATAGCCTGCCACGAAATCGTACGCGGGCGCCTCTTCGGGATCCTTCTCCGTGACCCATCCGACGCGGAACCCCTCTCCGGCGGACAGGGAAGTCCGGGAGTAAATCTTCCATCCTGTAAACAGCCGATGGCCTTCATTTCCATCGGGACACCACAGCCGCAACCGGCTTTGCAGCGTGATCGGACGAAGCGCCGAAGGTTTCTTTCGGGAAGACGGCTGGGAGCATATCAGATAGGGCTTCAGACGCTCCACTGTTTCCTCGTCCATCCCCTCGACTTTGCGCAGTTCGTCCACGTTCCGAAAAGGCCCGTGCCGGGTACGCCATGCAACGATCCGATCCGCCTGATCCGCCGAGATGCCCGGAAGCGCGCCCAATTCTTCAGACGCAACCCGATTCAGGTCTAGGGGAGGCGACTCGAGATCCTCCAACCAATCGAGAACCGCCGCCCCGGTCTCCGGATCGAGCGCCGTTTCTATGAGTTCCTCTTCCTGAGCGAAGGATGCTTCGGGCAGGCATGAAAAGGCACAGAAAATGAGAGGGAGAAGATGAA
>JAUWMS010000340.1 GCA_030613045.1 Candidatus Latescibacterota bacterium
GGCCGATCCAGCCGAACATACGCTCCGTTGATTTTTTCGGGGAACAGCACCGGACAGCGATTATCCGGCAGGGAGATGATCTCCATGCGCTCGTACGTCTCGAAGTCGAGCGTCTTGCCAAGCATACCCACCACGCCATGAACGGAGTAAGCCGGATACACGATGTAGTACGTATCCCCGATCTTCGTGATGCGCGGATCAATGGTCCAGCCGTCGTATTTTCCAAATTCAGGGTCGGTGCTGGTCTCGATGAGCGGCTCCCTCCTGATCTCGAAGTGCAGCCCGTCCTCACTCGTGGCTACGTGCATCCGCGCGACAGAATTGCAGTCCGTGATGGACAACAGGAGCAGCACCTTCCCTTCAAACTTGACCGCACCGCAGTTGTAAATCGCGTGCGCGCCGGGGAAATCCTTCGGCGTGATGATGGGGTTTCCCTCGTACCTTCTGAGGATTTCCTTGCAGGGCTTTTGAGCGGCCATTTTGAGACCTCCGTTGTCTGGTTGTTCTTGTTGACTTCGCACCGTTTCCAAAAAAACTTGACTTTTTAGAACGGGTTGTGTATATTGCATCTCAATGTGATTCCATCCTTGGTATGCTCCCCACATTCCTATCCTCCTGAACGCTCATAGCATCATGGGGACCTAAAATTTACACTTAGCCTATGATTTACGAATGGGACGAAGAAAAACGCATCGCCAATCTCGCCAAACACGGCGTGGATTTCTCTATGGCCGAAGGGTTCAACTGGGAAACAGCCATCGTCCGTGAGGATCAACGACGCAACTATGGCGAGCGGCGTTTTATTGCGGTCGGCTACCTCAATGCGAGGCTGCATATCCTGATCTTCACGTTGCGCGGGGGAGCAGTTCGTATCATCAGCCTGCGCAAGGCAAACCGGAGAGAGGTGAAACACCATGAAGAAAAAGCCTGATCACATCTCACAAAGCGACTGGGATGACGTGGATTCCCCAGAGCTTACGGAGGAAGATTTCAAGCAGATGCGCCCTGCCTCTGAAGTGTTGCCGAAAGTCGTAAGTGCCTATCGCAAGGGCAGAGAGGCGCAGAACTCCCCGGCTAAGAACCCCGTGTCCATTCGCCTGAGCCAAGAGGTCGTGGAATATTTCCAGGCCACGGGCAGAGGTTGGCAGTCTCGCGTTGACGAGGTGCTGCGGGAATATGTGGGTTCCCAGCGGTAAGACGGTTTGGCTCTCAAACGCGCTCTGGAGGCCTAATAATTTTTGCTACGCACTCCAGATACTCTGCGGTTTTCCTCTGGTCTTGGATTGTGGCTTATTGTTCACTCTTCAGGATCAAAGGGTTTCGTGTATCGGACTTTTACGAAAAAAGACGTCGGATCACCTTTCGTTTCCAAAACGGAACTTTCTTTCAGGAAAGCGGAGATGCAACACACAAGACAGTGTTTTTATATGCGCTTCGGAGACAGAGGTGTTCGGGAGAAAAAAGGTTCAAGCTATGATCAAAAAGATCGTAACGAAACGAAATCTAAATGAACATAAATTTTCCTCAATGAAGGATGATCTGGCTTATTGGTTAAGCAGATTGCCTGAGGAACGAATCGCCGCCGTAGAGTATCTAAGAAGGCAATATCATGGAAGTACAACCGGACTTCAGAGATCTGCTCGAGTTATTCAACGCCCATCAGGTTGAATATATGATTGTGGGAGGCTACGCACTGGCCTTTCATGGCGCCCCGCGTTATACCGGCGATATAGATATTTTTGTCAAGCCCGCCTCGGGAAATGCCCGGCGCATTCTAACAGCCCTTGACGAGTTTGGTTTCGGTTCGCTTGGGCTTACGGTCGAGGATTTAGAGAGCTTGGATAGCGTGGTGCAACTTGGCGTACCTCCGGTAAGAATAGATCTTATACCCTCTATTACGGGGGTTTCATGGGAAGACGCACTTTCCGATTGTGTAGATGGGAAGTACGGCGAGCTTCCTGTCAAATACATTGGCTTGGATGAATTCATATCAAACAAGCGCGCGACAGGAAGAAAAAAGGATTTGTCGGATTTAGAAGCGCTTGGTGAAGAATAAAAAAATCTTCGTGTGATCTCTGCGAACCTAACATTTCATTCCGAAAAGAGAAGCCGGATTACCTTTCGTTTCCAAAATGAAGCTTGCTTTCGGGAAAGCTGAGATGCAACACCGGCGGTTCGTATCATCTCTCCCCCGCTTCAATACTCGCTCTCCTCTATCCGCCCTTCCCTCCATAGTTTCCTCTCAAAAGAACCGTCGTTGTCGCGGAGGTCGAAGTGCGCCCCGATGAGTATAATAAGTTCCTGGACAGAATTCTTTTCTTATGTTCTCCCCGCAAAGTCCGCGCAGTCCGCAGAAGAAAGAAAGTGAGAAAGTGAGCCCCCTCCCACTTTCCCACTATCACACGTTCACAGGGCGTTTCTCTGCGGACTCTGCGGTGCAATCTTCTTTTGTCCGCCTACTTAGCGGAACCCTGCTCTCCTTCTACCTTCGCGCGGCCAGATCGCTGCAACCGGGAGCATCGGCCTGTTTAGCGGCAAGCTCAACGAGCCAATCCGGAAAGTTTCCCCCTGCATCCTCTTTTGCCTGAGCAAAAAGACGCTTGGCGATGTCCGAGTGCTTCTGAGCCACGCTTTGGGCGAACGGATCGGGGGCGTTCAAATCGTAGAGAAGCACGCCGGAACCATCCACCTTGCCATTGAACCACCACCTCTCCGTGATCACCGTCACCGCGGATCCCCAACACACGGTTACGTGATCGCGCGAGCCGGGCTTCCCTCGAACGACTTCCTCCAAGAAGGACTTCCCGTCTATTTCCTCTGGAGGCTCGACGTGGGCCGCTTCAAGAATAGCCGCCGTGATGTCATGGTGTTGCACGAACAGATCACTTGTCGTCCCGGCATATTGGGCTTTCGGAAAGCGGATCATAAAAGGTACGTCGTACACTTCTGGCATCGAGGGATACCCTCTTTTGCCGAGATAGTTTCGGTCGCCGATGGAATGGCCATGGTCGGCGGTCAACAGGATCATCGTGTTATCCAGCAGGCCGAGCACCCGCATACTCTCCATAAAGTATCCAAACCAGCGGTCGCACAGGGTGACCGCTCCGCTGTAATTCGCTCGTGTGCGGCCGAGCAATTTTTTGTCCATCTTCGACACCCCGTCGTACCCGGACTTCACCTGTTCCCGGCCCTCCTCATCGAGATACATCTTACGGTAGTGGGCCGGTACCAGCCAGGGTTCGTGGGGATCGAAGGATTCGACCGTGAGAAAGAATTGTTCCGCGTCTCGATTTTGCTCCAGCCATAAAGCCGCTTCCTTCAACACGCGCGGCGCAAAGTAGTCCTCCTCCCTGGTGCGGTCGTGGATGTTCATGATGCATTGCTGGATGAAGTCCACGGTCTGTTCGTTCTGCATTTCTTCTGGGAGCCAGTACTCGATTTCATCCTGAGTCAGTCGTGGCCCGGAACGTGAGGGGTCTTTCTCCTGACCGCGCAGAAAGGTCCACTGGTCAAAGCCGCGCCAGAAGTTCTTCGACGGTTTGAACATGTGGTACACGTCCGAGATCAGTCCGGTGCGGTATCCGGCTTCGCGCAACATCTCAGACAGCGTGGACTGCTCCTCTGGAATCGGACCCCAGCCGGGTGCACCCACGAAGTCGCCCTTAAGGCGAAAATCACCGTTGTGAAAGGGATACACCCGCTGGCCGGTGTAGATGGCACGCCGGGCCGGCAACGTGGGAAGCGACTCAGGAAACGCCCGGGTCATGACGAGCGATTCCTTCGCAAAGGCATCGAAGTGCGGGGTGCGCACTTTTCCCCATGGGGGAGCGCCATAGACTCCCAAACAATCCTTGCGCAGCGAGTCGAAGATGACTAAGACGATATTCATAGTCCAGATCTCCTTTCGAGTTTTGGTGACGGTTGATGGCTGATCGCCGACCACTCATAAGCCGGGATGTAGGTAGGTGGCCAAAATTTAACTACAATTTTAACGCAGAGATGCAGAGGACGCAGAGGAACCCCTCAGGCAAGGGCTTGAAGTGCTCTGCGCGCTCCGCGCCTCTGCGGTGAGAATATGAAAATAATTTTGTTCAAGAACTTAGATCCCACAGAAGAAGAATCTATTGGCCCCGCTTGAAGGAGGACGTAATCCAACACCCGTTTCATCGCTCCGGCAGCCAGATCCGGGATTCGGGGATATCGAATTTTCCGAAGAGAGGGCTCGGCGTCCTGCCCCCATTCTCTAA
>JAUWMS010000090.1 GCA_030613045.1 Candidatus Latescibacterota bacterium
TCTCCACGGATCAAAAAAAGCAACGATAGGTGGGAATCCGAACAATCCCTTCCCTCCTCGCTCAACAAGAAAACTGGAGATCCCCTGAGATAGATAGTAGCTATTTTATGCCGCTGTGTCAAGCTTTTTTTGGCGGTTCGCAATTTTTTTTGGCAGCGGCAAGATTTTTTTTTCGGCCTGCACTATGATCTCAACTCCCGCACGGTCACCCAGGTTTTTCCGGATCGGAAAGGATATTCGTTCCACTTTTGACTTGACTTTCCCACGTCGTCGGGTTATTTTGGAGCGACTTCGGGATTCGGAAAGCACAAAATACGCCCGGAGGATGGCGCGCACCAATGACCAATCACCAATCACCAATCACCAATGAGCAATGACCAACATGACACCCACTCCCCACATACCGACCGCCCCCCCTGTCGCCTTCCACGTGATGCTCAAACCCAGTGGGGCGATTTGCAACTTGGACTGTGCCTACTGCTATTATCTTTCCAAAGAGCGGCTGTATCCCGACAGCCGTTTCCGTATGAGCGATCCGTTGTTGGAGGCATTCACGCGCCAGTATATCGAGTCCCAGAGCGTCTCCGAGGTGACCTTCGGATGGCAGGGCGGTGAGCCCACCCTGATGGGACTGGATTTTTTCCGGAGAGCGGTGGAATTTCAGCAAAAATATGGTCGGCCGGGCATGCGGATCCTCAACACCCTGCAGACCAACGGCACCCTGTTGGACGACGCATGGGGCCGCTTTTTCCGGAAACATAACTTTCTGATCGGACTCAGCTTAGACGGCCCCCGAACGATGCACGATGCGTACCGCGTGGATAAGGCAGGGCATCCTACCTTCGACCGCGTGCTGGCCGGTGCGGCTCTGCTGAAAAAGCACGGCGTCAAATTCAACATCCTGACTGCGGTCCACGCCGCGAATGCGGAACATCCGCTGGAGGTCTATCATTTCCTTCGGGACGAAGTGGGCGCTTCGTTCCTCCAGTTCATCCCCATTGTCCAGCGGGACAATGACACCGGGTTTCAGGAGGGCGAACGAATTACGAAGCGCTCGGTGACGGGCCGGCAATACGGAAACTTCCTCATCGCCGTCTTCGACGAATGGGTGCGCCAAGATGTAGGGCGCGTCTTCGTGCAAATTTTCGACGTGGCGCTGGCCGCCTGGATGGGTCAGCGACCGGGATTATGCCTCTTCGAGGAGACGTGCGGCACCGCGCTCGTCCTGGAGCACAACGGCGACCTTTACGCGTGCGATCACTTCGTCGAACCCCGGTGCAGGCTGGGCAATATCCTGGAGACCCCGCTCATCGGGATGGTGACTTCGGAAAAGCAGCGCCGGTTCGGCCAGGCCAAGCGGGATACGTTGCCCCGTTTATGCCGGGAATGCGAGGTGCAGTTCGTCTGCCACGGAGGATGCCCCAAAAACCGCATGGTGCGCACTCCCGGTGGCGAGCCGGGGCTGAATATCCTGTGCGAAGGGTATAAGGCGTTTTTTACCCACGTGGACCACCCGATGCGGATCATGGCCGCGGAACTGAAGGCCGGGCGCCCCCCCGCTAACCTCATGCGCATTTTGGCGAAAGAGGAATTGGAGGCGCAGCGTCGCTTTGCCCACATCGGGCGCAACGATCCCTGTCCGTGCGGCAGCGGTCGCAAATTCAAGCATTGCTGCGGACGACGGCGCCCATGACCGCCCGCAAGACAAAGAGGCTCCAACGTCCAAATAAGAAGGGGGATGGTCCGCACACAGACCATCCCCCTTCCTGTTTTTTACCTCTGAAAATCCACCG
The DNA here is from genome assembly GCA_030613045.1 of Candidatus Latescibacterota bacterium. GTDB lineage: Bacteria > Latescibacterota > 4484-107 > 4484-107 > 4484-107 > 4484-107. The sequence goes on from JAUWMS010000090.1 coordinate 1,794, forward strand.
TCAGTCCATTCGGGCCACGAAATGAGCCAAACGGGATTTGGTGCGCGCCGCCGTGTTTTTGTGCACGATGCCCTTGGCGGCGGTTCGGTCAATGGTGGACGCCGCCTGCAGAAGCGCCTGTTCGCCCTCTTCCTTAGTAGCGGCGGTGCGCACTCTCTTTATGGCGCTCTTCATCTCCGACCGGATTTTCCGGTTCCGCTGATTGGCTTTCAGGTCGGTGATCACTCTTTTTTTTGCGGATTTGAGCTGGGGCATAATTTTCCTCCGATTGGGTGATGGTCTTTCGGGTAAAAAAAATTATGTTGCCATCGTTCTTCATCGAGGCATTCAAAAAAGGCGTTGCTTGAACGAACAATCAACTTGTGTAACCTTGCCTGGTAGCAAATGGATGGCCCTAAATATAAGCCAATTCCCCTTCTTTGTCAACCTCTTTCTCTGCGGAATGGGCGGAAAGGGAACAAACATGGGTTCCCCCTGTCCGGCTCGACGAGATGTTTCATCAGGACATGAGTGACCCATTCTCAAGGGAAACATGGTTCCCTTTGAGGTTTTTTCAGATTTCCGGACTCACGGAGCGCCTTTTTCTTGAAACGGCTTGTCGGGTGTATTGTCAAGCATTTGTACCGGCCCCACGCCGAACTCCGATTTGAATGCGCCCCATACCTCCGGAGGGATCTCCGTCGTCGCGGCCTCGTACACCTCCTCCACGTGCGCTTTGGTTCCGGGGCCGGCCATAATGATCCCATTTTGCAGCGGCAGGACCATACAGAACTGTATGGCGAGATGACGGATGTTCACTCCCCGGTCTCCGCACCATTTCCATATCGCGTGCGCCCTGGAATTGTCCTTCGGCTCGCGTCCTCCGAGTTTTCCCATGCCGAGGATGCTCGCGAGGATGATGCCCACATCGTGCGCTTCGGCGAGGGGGATCGTCGTTTTGGCCAGGGATTGATCGAGCAGCGTGTAGTCCAGGAAACTCAGGACGATTTCTATCTGCCCGGTCTCGATAGCCCGGCGATGAAAGGCGTGACACCGGACGCCTATTCCGATGTGCCGGACGATCCCCTCCTCCTTCATCTTGAGCAACTCATCCAGCGCGCGGCCCTGCGCCAGGGGGTCTTCGATATCCGGCGGATCGTGGATGAGCACGGCATCGAGCACATCGGTCCTGAGCAGTTTAAGGCTGTTTTGCACGCTCCAGCGCGTCGCCTCCGCGGAGTAGTCCCCTTGCCGTTCGGGATGGGTCCCCGTCTTGGTCTGAAGATAGACCTTCTCGCGCCATCCTTTCTCAAGCGCCAGTCCGACCCGACGCTCGCTCTCGCCATAGAGCGGCGATGTATCGAAAAAGTTGATGCCCAGTTCGATGGCACGGCGGATTCCCGCGATCGCATCGCGATCCGTATGGTGGAGCGCTCCAAAAGAAGCGCAGCCCAAGCCGAGCGATCTCGGCCGCATTTCCGTGCGCCCCAATCGCCTTGTCTCCAGTTTTGTCATATCGCCTATCCTTGTCTGATTTGTTTCTCAGGGACGCGAAGAACGCGGAGAACGAGAAAACGGGAAAGCGGGAACACAAAGGAGTTACGCCGTCACGGCGTCTCACTTTCCCACTTTTTTTCCTTCCTAATGCCAGGGGAACGCGTAACCGGGACGATGTACGAAACGCTTCATTCCCACGTTTAGTTTGATGCCCGCGCCCGGTCGCAGTTGGATCTGAAAGTGCGTCCCATCTACAACCAGGACATTCTCCTTTTGGGTTTCAGATTCTGAATTTCGGATGTTCAATCCGCAATCCGCAATCCGCAATCCGCAATCGGACGAGGCGTTCCACCGAATCTCCGTAAACGCATGTTCCCCGAACGCGCCCGCCTGCACGATCACCTCTCTCGGCTCCCGGGGATTCAGATTGACCAATTCCAACGCGACCCCCTCTGCGTCCACTCGATTCACCAACGCTCCTACGTCCCGCGGCAGGCCGGGCCGTCGTTGTTCGGCATCGAAGTACCGGAGCCGGGTGTGCAGCAATCCTCCGTGGTACAGGAACTGCGGCGCGCCCAACGTCAGTTGCACCAGCGCCTCGGTCACTACGGGGTTGATCTCCTGCCAGTGATGGACGTCCCACTCCGACGGATCCCCGTGGTCATTCCGCATCCGCTCCAGGCGACGACAGATCTCCGCATACTGAACCCCCATGATCTTCCCCGGATAGTCGGGATGCTTGCCCCGGATGTACCGGAACCACGGCGCGGCGTGGGAATAATCCCCCTTGCCCCGGACGTCCGCCACCGCGTTCCACCCCTCCTGATCCGGGAACCTCGTCAGGCGTTCGGTGTCCTCCTTCGCCATGGACATATACCAAAGATGAAGAGCGCACATCGGGTTCAGCGGTCGCTCGCCGTACCATCCCCGATCTCCATGAAAATTAGGGGCAACAAGTTGGCCGTCTTTCACCTCGCTTAGATCCATGATCCGGTCCAATTGAGACCGGGGCAGATCTAGATATCCGGCATCTCCCGTCAGGAGCATCGCGTTGGAAGCGGCGATCGTGAGCGGCTCGATGATGTGCCCAAACCCATGCGGCCAGCGCCAGCCGTAGTATCCGCCCCACCACTTGCCGTCCATGCATTCCCCGATTTTGCCCGAAAGCCCCACGTTGTCCGGGATGATCTCATCGTTGGCCCGGGTGCGTTCCATCCAGGCTTCCACGTAGTCCAGGACCCACCGTTTATACTTCTCCTCTCCAGTATACAGATACGCGTGGGTGATCAGACTCGTAGCCGTCAGATTCAGCGGTACGTCCCCGCGCATCATCCGTTCGTTCATCAATTTCAGGATCTCCGCGAACGCCGCGTCGTCGTTCCAGTCCGCGATCTTTGTGCTCACACCGGGAATGTCCTCGAACGGCGCTGGATAATCGGCCAGGATCGGCCGGTGCGTCACCCAATCTTCCGCGCTGTTTTGGAACCGAGGCCCTTTGCTCCCGGTGATCGGCGAGCGGATCAGCTTTCGCTGAGGATCGTAGTTTTTGGCCTCCGGATCCTCGTCCATATACATGCCCGCGAACCGGAGGGTGCGCGCCACGTCCTTGTGGATCGTGGGATCCGCCAGCCCGAAGAAGTAGAAGGAGATCGAACTCTCTCCGTGATGCATCCAGTCGTAGTATGCATCGAATTCGTGGTACACCTGACCGTACGACGCAAACTGGCGCGTAATCGCATCCCATTCCCTGCGGGCAAGACGATGCACCTGTTCACTCCCACCGAGCGCAAACAAAAGCGGGAAATTGAAGAAGCTCTCGTACGCATCGTCCGAGCCATCCATACCCGGCCACTCGTCCCGCCACGCAAGCGTTCCGTCCGGCCGCGTATATCGTTCCACAAATCGCGGGGCCGCATCGTTCATGGCGTCTATCAGAAATCGCTCCATCAGCGCCCATTGAGGCGGCGGTGTGAACGACTCCGCGCGAATCATCTTGATTTCCTGCGACATAACACGTTCCTTTTTGAACTCTATGTGGCAAATCGTTCCACCATTGCTTATTGGGGGAAAGCTTGCGTTGACGGTTCACCTCGCCAACACGACGGCCTTCTTCTCCCGGCAGAGGATGCCTTTCTTGGCGTTTAAGGCTTCCAGATACACAATGTAGATTCCCATCGGCAAGCGTGCGCCGTCGTCGTCCCGGCCGTCCCAGACCCGTGCCCGTTCGCTTCCCGGGGGATCCGCGTCCAAGAATTTGCGCACCAGTTGGCGGTATGAATTGTAGATCCAGAGATGGGCGTACGCGGTGGTCAGGGGCAGCCGATAGGAGAGGATCGTCCGCTCGTCGAAGGGATTGGGAGAGGCGTCCAACGAAGCCTGGGTGGGAAGCCGTTCCACAAAAACGCTGTTTCGCGCGCTGGGACTGCCACCGGCCATGGTCACGTGCGCGACCCAATTATCCGGATCGCCGCTTTCAAGGTCCGGGTGGATGCGCTCCAGCGAAACCCTTCGTCCCCGGAGCTGGTCCTCTCCGAAGGACACGCGGTCTATGACCTTGCCCGTCGCATCGCGGATGACCGCGACATCGCCGCTGTTGTTAAGCGCGGGCCATCCCTGCTCGATAAAAAGCACCTCGGAGCGGACGTCGGAAAAGGTCTGGACGAAGGGCACGGAATCCGCCGCGATCACCACGTATTCGCCGGGCGCAATCGCAAACGGTTCGATGGTCATTCGCTTCGCGGACAGGGAATCTTCGTCCGAAAAGGTCCACCCGTTCAAATCCACGCTTCGCTCGGATCGGTTGAAAAGCTCCACCCATTCGCTCTCCCCGGCGGGTGGCGCGAAGTGTACCTCGTTGATTACCACGTCCCTCGCGTCGTAGATTGTCTCATCACGTTCGGAAGGATCTACGCTGTTTCTTCGTCCAGGGCTTCCTCCGTGCCATCGGCAATCCACCCAATTCCCCAGGCTGTCTCCGCCATCCAACAAGATTTTTTCGTCCGAGAATCCCGGCGCATTCCCCAATGAATAGAAAAAACGGGCGATTTCCTCGCCCGTCGCATCTTTCAAAATCACCGGTTCGGCTACGGAGTTACTCCATCCCCCCTTACCGAACGAGGCGTCGTCTATGGTCAGAATCAATGCCGCATCGGGCAAGGGATCGTACCGGCCCGAGTTCTCAAAATATCCCGGATCCAGAATCAGCCCGAACTGACCGGGGCCGAGCACCATATCCCCGTCGGCCTCCACGATTTTGTCCAACTCCGCGTCGTCCCCGATGGCCCAACCCGTCAAGTCCACCGGCTCCGTCTCGCTCGTATTGAAAAGCTCCACGTATTCGTCGTAGTATTCGCTTCCCGACGGGTCGAACATCACCTCACTCAGCACCACCGAAGCCTTGGCCTGACTCGAAGTGAGGGAGAGGAGTAGAAACAAAATCGCCGCCATCGCTGAATTCCTATATTTACCGCGGAGACGCAGAGGCCGCTGAGAAAGACAAAAAAATTCTGAGTCTCTCTGCGCACCCTGCGTGCTCTGCGGTGAAACCTATTTCCGGCTATACTTCTCCTCCACCTCCAAAATTTTATCCGTCCTCCGCTGATGCCTCCCTCCTGCAAACGGCGTTTCCAGCCATACCTTGACCATTTCCAGCGCAAGCGCCGAACCGATCACCTTGCCTCCAAGCGTGAGCACGTTGGCGCCCACGTGCTCACGGGCCAGCCGCGCGGTGAAAAGGTCCCAACACGTGGCGGCCAGGATTCCGGGCACTTTATTGGCCCACATCCGCTATGCAAAGCCGGGCCCATCCCCCATAATTCCCGGCTGGCACGTGCCGGCGGCCACGGCCTCGGCCACCTTGAGCGGAAAATCGGGATAGTCTGCGGACTCGGAGGAGAACGTCCCGAAATCCCGAACCGCCCGTCCCTCCTCCTGAAGCGCCCGCTTGATCGCCTCTTTCATCTCGTAGCCCCCGTGATCCGCTCCCAACGCGATGGTTCCACCGCCATCGGAATTCACTTCCCTGCTCCCGTTCTCCGACTCTCCCTGCCGGGTGGGTGAGGATGGAATTAGAGCGATCCCTTTTTCCTTCAGGGTGTCCCGAGCCAGCGGCGTAACAATTACTCCAGGAGGGACGGCAATCTCCCGAACCTTCTGCGCCGCGGCCCGAAGCACATCCGCCTCGGTGAGGAGCTTTCTCTCCAGCGAAATTGTTGCCTGAGAGGGAGGAGGGGATGGTTCTCCCTTCAACTTAGACAACACATTCTGAACAATCCGTTCAATTTGCGCGCTATCCATATTCAAATCCTCGCGTGAAACGTGAAATGTGAAACGTAAAACAAAACTCGCGAATTACTGCGCACCACGCATCACGGATCAAAGTCTATCCGAATTCCTCGTCGAAGTCGTACACCTCCCGAAAATCCTCGATGCGATCCTCCTCGGTTTTGCCCATCAGTCCGGACTCCACCAAGGTGAATACGATGTTTCCGAAATCTTCGGTCCGGGCGATGCCCCAGTATTCGAACACCAACTTCGTCATCGGGCCGTATTCTTTCCGGGCGAATTCGCTGATTCCCCGGAGCAGTTCCTGCCCTGTAACGTGACGCGGGGCTTTCAGTCTGTTCAGCGTATAGTCCAGCGCCCGGTACAGGAAAAAATACGCCTCCCTTTTGTAGCGCCCATCCCGTTCTGCAAGCTCCTCGATCTGACGGGGCATATCGTCTGTGGATGTTGTTGGCACGTTACTTCCTCCGATTCTAATAGCTGACCACGGATCACCACGGAAAAAC
>JAUWMS010000206.1 GCA_030613045.1 Candidatus Latescibacterota bacterium
GATCATCGAATCCCGTGCGCGGCATCTGATACCCGGTGGCTTCGTGGAATCCCCGTCGGCAATAGGGACAGCCGCAGCCGTACCCGATGGGCCAGAACTGGATGTCGTCGCTCATAATGCCATCCACCCCGCGGGCATAGATGCCCTCAAGATGCTCAAAGTAGAGCCTTTGCCAGAGCGGATTGTTGAAGCACATGGTCCAGCCTCGATAACCGGTCCGGGAAAATTGGCCGGTGCGCGGATCGATCTGACGCATCCGGGAGAGCCAGACCCCCTTGTGCTGAACGTCGCCCTCATGCAGGCTTTGAAGGAGACCGGGATGCTGTTCCGGATCCGCACTATGCTTCATCCGTTCCCATTCCTGCGCTCCCCATGGATTGAACGTCAGGATGGCGCTGTGATGCGCAACCACCTTGATCCCATGACCGTGACAGCTCTCCACGATCCGGCGCATCGCCTCCAAGAGCCGCGGCCACTCCGAGACAAAACTCCAGCGAAAATGAAATCCGCTGAGGATGACCGCGGTAATGCCTGATTCGGCCAACTGTCCGGCCTTCTCATCGAACTGTTGCGGAGTGAACCGAAACAATTCCTCGTCGCCGTACCAATACGTGGCCCAGCGAGCGTTCCAGACCCACTGAAGCGAGTCGTGCAGCTCGTTCTCCATAATTTTCCCCTCCACGATTTCCCGAACGGCACGGCGTTTGGTGAGTGGTGAGAGGTGATTGGGCAATGGGCAATAGGCAATAGGCAATGGGCAATGGGGGGGGCGGGGACTAATGCCTATTTACGTTTTACGCCGCATGCCCTCAAAGTATGCTCTTTCCCTGACACTTATAGGGCACATCGAGCAGCTCGGCAATCGTTGGAATCACATCAATGATCTCCGCTTCCTCGATAGTTTTCCCTCTGTATTTCGCTTCGAGCGCGCCCCCGGATAAGATGAAAGTGGTTCTTCGGCACCCATTGGAAGGGATCCCCGCGGATCGTCCCTTCTCGAAATCCCAGACCTCGCAGTCCCACGGCTCGGGATGATCGGCGCACCAGTTGTTCGTCTTCACTCCCGCCTCCGCGGCCACGGTGCATCCAAGATGATAGCCGTGATCCGAAGCGATGACGATGTAGGTCTCCTCCCACCAGTTGTTGGTCTTCAGAAATTGGACGATCTCTTCGATCAGGCCGTCTAAGAACAGCATATACGTATGCTTGGAGCCATCGCGGCCACAGGGGGCCTCCGTGTAGGAAGGACAGAAGGTGATCGCATCCATGCCGCTGATATACGCGTGCGCAAGCCCCCACGTATCCGGGAAGGATTCCATCCAGGGGAACACCAGATCTCTGACCACGGCTTCGTCTCTGAAGCTGGGCGCCATCTTCCGATAATACGCGGGAATGCGCTGCATGATCTCGGGTACGTAGAAATACCCCTTGCAGAAGGGATTCCCCGTGGTGATCACGGTGAGCTTGTCGAGATAATGCCGTTTGGCCGCCTCGAAGAAGCCCATCTCCTTCTCGGCTTCGAGAAACCACGTGCTCGAATGATTATACAAGGTTTCTGCTCTGGCGTAGGAACCGGTGGCCAGATATTTCAGCGCGGCGACGGTCTTGCATCGCTCCCTGTTCCAGGATCGTTTCACCCATAGGCCGTTGTCAATGAGCTGGGAGAAATTGGGGATCAATCCCTGCTCGTGGTAGCCTTTCACATTGGCCGGAGGAAGGTCGGTCCCTTCGATTTTCACGCTCTCCTCCCAATGGCCGGCAAGCTGGTCAATGATCAGATAGAATACTCGTTTCATCTCGGTCTCCTTTTTTTGACCTGGGTTATTCACAAATCCTGGATGATGCGCTCCGGTTTCAGGTTGTTCTTAAAAACAATGTTTTGAAACCGGAAGCCCAAAATACGTTGCTGCACAAGAGCAAAAGAGGATTTCGGGTGAATTTGTGAATCATGCAGGTAGATGTCCCGTCAGCGACAGGATATTTGTAACATTTGAAATAGCCGAAAATCTTCCTCAAGTCCCGTGAGGGACGAAATCTACTATGCCGTCCCTGCGGGACTCGAAAATGTTTTTTTGGGATTGTTTTGCTATAGCTCTTTTGTCCCTGACGGGACAGAACCCGGATTAATCACAAATCCTGGATGATGCGCCCCTGCTTCAGGCTTTTCTTAAAAAATAACGCAGGAAATTATGCCCTCTATTCCCTTCAGGGAATACGAATTGGATATACGCCGAAGCGCTCTCTTGCTTCCTTCATCTTCAAAACGTTTTCCAGGCTGGCTCCGACGGCTATGGAGTGGCTGGCTCCGTAGATAAATCCTCCTCCGGGAGCGGCCCACTTTACGGCATACCGGGCGTCCGCTTCCACGTCTTCCGGGGCGCCTCCGATGAGATTCTCGTTGCTGACGCCTCCCCAGAGGGTGATCTGATCCCCGTAACGCTCCTTCAGAAATTTGATGTCCATGCCCGCTGTGGGCTGGATGGACTCGTACGCATCGCAACCCGCCCGGATGAAATAGTCGAAGATCTCTAACGTTTTTCCGCAACTATGCTTCAACAATTTCATGCCGAGCCGATGCGCTTCGTCACAGTATGCCTTGATCCAGGGGAACACGTGTTCGATGAAAATCTTAGGATTGGCCAGCAGGCCGGTGCTGCTCCCAAAATCCGCGCAGGGGATAATGCCATCTATGCCCTCCTCGGCATAGTACTTCAACAAACCAATGATCCGTCGGCCCGTCAACTCCGACAGCTTAGCGTGCATTTCGGGATGAAGCGCGAGGTTCAGGTAGCGCTCCTCGTCGGTCTGACCGAACGTCGGGAATCCGATGTCGCCCACGAGACAGGCGATGAAATGGGTATCCTTCATTTTCCTTACCACGTGCCTGATGAACTCCCACCGGGCATCCTCCGGTTTTTCGACCCCGTCCCGGACAATCGTATCTATCTCTGTTTGCAGGTTTTCCAGCGTAGGGGGCGTGTAAGCCTTCGGATTCATTCGGTAAGGCATAAGGTCGTGGGTCACGGAGGAGACCCGGTAGATGTGGCCGTTTTCGTCCTCGTACGTGTCCTCGTCGAGTTGCTTCATCGGCTTTTGATCGTTCCCCAACAATTGCACGGTAACGAGGTCCAGCCCCAAAGCCTTCGCCAGATCCACCGTGTCCCGCTGGTAAGACGCCACGACTTCCTCGTCTCGTCCTTCCCACCAGACCTTCGTCTCCTTCATCTTGGCGTGGACGAACGATTCTCTGCCGAGGATGTCCTCGTACACGTTGTAGTCTATCCAGTGCTCGCCCCAGGGGATGATGTCCGGTTCCCGGTGGGATAATGTCGTGAATACCCGGTCTCTTGGTGACATATTCGTGCCTCTTTTAGTGATTGGCGATTGGTGATTGGGCATTGGTGCGGTTTGGTCAAAAAATGCTTAATTTTGAAAATACGGGCGCACCTTCAATATCCGCCAATATCTGCGTCACGATTTTTGGTAAAAACAGACTTTTTCGACAGAATCCAATGACTGATGGCTCTTCATCGAGCCTCTTGAAAAAGTCATAAAGGTGCAGTCATTCCGCGGGGGTTGGTAGGTCTAGCCGTTCTTGTCTGACCAAGTCTGACCTGGATGACCATAAAGCTGAACAGACAGGAATGTCTGTTCTACCAAACGCTTGCAAAAAATTTATCCGATTACCAAGGTGAACGAAGCGGCGCCAAGTCGTTTTTCGGACTTTTGCAAGAGCCTCACCGATTTCCTATTTTTCTCATCGCCTTCTCCACCTGCACGGCCCCCATAATAAACCAGGCGTTATTGATCGTCCAGTATTCGGTGGTACTATGGGCATACGACCAACCCCAGCCATCCGTATCAAATACCGGATAATCCACCGGAAGCCCGTCCGATACCACAAAATGTCCGGTGCGAACATCGCCGATCTGGAACACTTTTCCCGTTCCGCCGGCCATTCCGTTTAATACGCCTCCCGGCACCACGCCATCCTCGTGCCCTTCTATGAAACAATAGCGGTGGTGGGTGCATTCGACAAACCGTCCAACACCGGCCATCATGGAGACGTTGGCCGGGTTGAATCCGACGATCCACTGGATCTGACGCTCCGCGATCTCTAAGTATTTCGGCTCCTCGAAAAGCATCGCCGCCGTCGCCATGCCCCAGGCGAAACATCCGAGGTCTCTATTGGCGGACGGGGTCATATTTCGCATGCTTCCATCCGCTGTCTTAGTGCCAACCTGACCGAAATTGGAAAGCTTTGCCAGCGGCTCCATAGTGCTTGCCCAGCGTCCGAACGCGTCCTTTATGTCGGGATTTAACGGGCTGTCCGGATGCTGCTTCAGGAACTCATACAAACTTACGAGATAGAAATGATACCTCATCTGCGCGGACGATCTTGCTTTGTCCTCGTAGAAAAAGCCCTCCTTATCCTGAAGCCCCAGGATCTCCCTCACGCTCTTTTCAGCATTCTCCCGGTATTTCTGTTCTTTGCCCATCCGATAAAGCGCCACATCGGAAAGCAGCAGTCCGGTCTGAAGCGTCAGATAAGACCCCGCTTCTTTTTGATAGGCAGGCTTTGAGGGATCCACCTTCGCGGCAATGGCTTGAATTTCTTTGGAGATGGAAATGCATCTGTCCGCCAGCGCCTTATCGTAAGGCAGGATCAGCCGTCCGAGTTTTGCGAGAGACGCCCCGGTGAGAACCGTGGTTGCGATCGTCGGCGTGTTGTATTCCAGACACTGGGCCTCCGTGAGCACACGGGGCGGTTCCTTGTCCGGCGGCCCCAAAAAGAGGCACACGTTCTCCAGAGGAGGGGCAAAGGCCTGATGAAAGATCCCGTCCCAATAGACCTTGCAGAAGTATCGCGCCTCCCAGGCCGCCTCGTCTATGAACGCCGGGATTTGGGAACGATCCCCGGCTTCATCCGCAAACGCCTCTTCCAGCGTCGTTAGCGCCAACACGCCGGTCGTTCCGGCTCCTATCCACTTTCCGTAATCCCCGGCATCGTGCCAGCCGCCCGTCGCGTCCACACGCTCGCCGTTTTCCCGGATTATGACATCCTCGGTGTGACAAGCCTTATACCAGCCCGGCACTTCGCAGCCGCAGCGCTGGTAAGAGAACCATTTGGCCGCCTTCTTCGCTAAGTTTAGATACAGGGATTTCCCGATTCGGAACACGTAGGACTCGGCGACTTGATCGGTCTCCTCCAACTCCAGTCTCATCCAGAACAGGCCCTCCTGCTTGAAATCCGAGAAGTCCGCGACGTAGTTGTTCCCACCCCAGATGTGCGAACCCGCCTCCTCCAGCTTGCCCGTGTAAACCACCGAAGGCAGCGCCGGAGGCTGCTTATTGGTCGTCACGTCAATAAGCTCGAACGTTCCGGAAAGCTTTCCGCTATTCGCCCAGATGACTGCCCTCTTGGCGCCGTCCGGGGCATACCCTCCGTGGGACAGGATGGGCCTCAGGAGCTCCTGAGCGATGATCTGATCCTTGGCTATGGGAGACCAACTCTCCGTTTTTTGCCTGATCTTTCTTATGGTCTTGGCCTCACTTAGATCGAATAGCAGCACCTTCATTTTCTTGATCTCCTTGAGAGATAAGTAGGGGGACAAAATTAAACGACAATCTCACCGCAAAGCCGCAAAGAACGCAAAGGACTTCGTCCTTATGTCTTGGTTTTCTTTGCGAACTTTGCGGCTTTGCGGTGAACATAAGAAAACTATTTTGTC
>JAUWMS010000292.1 GCA_030613045.1 Candidatus Latescibacterota bacterium
CGATACACGCCACGGGAATGGAATACTTCTTGTGAATCTCCACGGAATACTTGTTGATGCTCCGCTGTTTGGCGTCTATGAGCTGAAGCGATGTGCGGAGTTTTTGCAGCGTCTTCCGTTGCGTCCTGAGTAAATCCGCATCCGGACGAAGCCCTTTGGGAGGCGCGTACACCCCGTCTTCAAAAGTGGGCAGAGTGCGGTCGAGATAATCCTGAGCCACGCGCCTCGCAGTTAGTCGGTGTTTTTCCAGCGTTCCCCGATCCTTCCGCACCTTGGCGCGCATCATGGTCGCGCTCATCTCCCGATCTCCCCGGCGCGAAGATTCCTTGCGCACGAGCTGCTGACCGATGTCCGAGATGTGCAGTACGTGCTTGTCGAAGGAGGTGCGGAGATACCGATCGGGAGTCTCCGGATCCGTGCGGTGGATTTCCCCCTGGAAAAGTGTCATCGTCAGACGATCCTCCGTCTCCGAAAAATGAAGGTCGCCCCGCTGTGCCCGAATGATGGCGGACAGCCCCTCAGGCCCTTTCTCGTAAATGGTGATGCCGTACGCCTTCGACTCCTTTTCGTCCACCTTCTCAAGCAAGATGCTCAGTCCGGGAAAATCCTCGATGAACAATCCTTCCCGATCTTTCAGACTGAGCGCGGGCCTCTTTCGGTGCACCGCGGACATCAGACTGCGCGCCCGATGATTGAACTCCGGAAGCACGTCGTTGTTGAAGATCACGAGCAACAGCGCGATAGCGACGGCGCTCAGAAGCACGGGAGACAAGAGCCGATAGAAGCTGACGCCTCCCGCCTTGAGCGCAGTGATCTCATTGTCCTCCGAGAGCCTCCCGAACGCCATCAGCGTAGCCACGAGGATCGCCATGGGAACGGCCAGGGCGGTCATCCACGCCAGACTCAAAAAGAAAAACTCCAGGATCGTCAGCACCCCAATGCCCTTGCTGAACAAGAGCTTCATCATCTGAAGCATCAGATCGATGACGAGGACACACATAAGCACAAAAAACGCAAAGAAAAACGGGCCGATGTGCTCTTTCAGGATGTACCAATGCAGCAGATTCATGGGAGACCTCCAAAAAATTCCTTGACAACCTGCCAAATGTAGTCTATCTTAATTTACTTGTCAAGTTAATTCTGAAGGGTTTCCCTTTAACCGCAAAGACCGGCGCAGCGTTCGCAAAGGGTTTCTATCCGCGCACCGTTGCGTCTTCTCCGCGACCTTTGTGCTCGTCACGAGGAACTCAAAATGAAAAACGCACTTACCGTAGTGATGGACTGCGGTTCCACCAACGCCACGGTCATCGCCGTGGATGATCAGGGACACCTCGTTCACAGCGCGAGTCGCCCCAATGCCTCAACGCACCAGCCCGGAGGCGGGGAAAGTTGGCGCATCTGGGACGTGGATCAGATCTGGGGAAAGCTGTCCGACGCCTGCCGTCAGGTGTGCGCGGAGGTGGATCGGGAGCGCATCCGGGCCGTCACGATCTGCACGTTCGGGGCGGATGGCGCACCAGTTCGCCCAGACGGGGCGTTGACCTATCCGGCGATCTGCTGGGAGGATACGCGCACCGAGCCGTTCGTTCCGGAGATCACGGAGCAAATGGATGCGTGGACGATTTTCGCGGAAACCGGCTATCAGATCATTCCGTTCAACACCTTGCTTCGTCTGATGTGGCTGCGCCGTCATGCGCCGGAGGCCTTGGATCGGGCGGATTGTTTCATGATGATGCCGGGGCTTTTGAGCTTCAAACTCTGCGGGGAGCGCTCCATAGATCCCACGAGCGGCGGCACCACAATGGCGATGGAACTGGGAGAGCGGAATTGGTCGAAGCAGATGCTTTCCCTGGCCGACGTGGATGCCTCCTTTTTTCCCCGCTGGGTGGAGCCTGGCGAGGTGATCGGGCACGTGCACAGAGCAGCCTCGGAACAGACCGGTCTGCCTGTGGGCATCCCTGTGATCGCCGCCGGACACGACACCCAGTTTGCGGCCATCGGATCCGCCGCCTCGCCCGAAGAAGCCATCCTCAGCTCCGGCACATGGGAGATACTGATGCTTCGGATCGCCCAATTCGAGCCGAACCGTTTTGGCTTCGAGGAAGGGTTGCTCTACGAATGCGACTCCGTGGCCGGGTTCTGCGATCCCCAGCTTTTGATGATGGGCTCCGGCGCGCTGGAGTGGATGCGAAAACTCTTCTACGCAGACCTCGGAGATGGGGGAGCCGCGTACACCCGGATGATCGCGGACGCCGAAAACGTTCCTCCCGGAGCAGGTGGCGTCACCGTGCTCCCCAGCTTTGTGGCGGAGACCGGGCCCACGAAAAAATATCACACGCACGGCACCATTCTCGGGATCACTCCCACCACGGATCGGGGCCAACTCTACCGGGCTGCGCTGGAGGGGCTTTCCTTCCAATTGCGCCATGCCCTGGGAATGCTCACCCAGGCCACGGGCTTTGAAGCCCAGGGCATTCGCATTGTGGGAGGCGGGTCCAAAAACGCGCTGTGGAACCAGATCCGCGCGGACGTGACCGGCCTCCCGGTGCCCACCATCGCCGAGAAAGCGGCCACCGTGCTCGGCGCGGCGCTCTTCGCCTTTTACGGTGCCGGACATTTCGCCTCCCTCGAAGAAGGTCAGACGCGCGCGGCCAAGGCCGACAAAATCTTCGAGCCTTCCAAACACCGGGCGATCTACGAGGAGTTGTTTGCGAGATATCTGAAGGCCCCGGCGGCTTTGGAGGGATTTTATCGGTCGTAGAGGCCAATCCTTCGTCGGAGTGAAGATCTCCTCAACGGAAGCAACCCGCACACGGTAAGGTGAGCGACATGGACATATTCAAAAATCTCTGGAATATCGTAAAAGAAGATCCGTTAATTACTACCATCATTGGAGGGATGGTTCTTGCGTTCATTTCATGGTGGGTCAAATTCCCCGCGCTCATATTCAAATGGCTTCGGTCGCGGAAGAGAATCGCGTTCAGCGAAGATTTCCCCTTTGAACGAGTCAAACCAGAGGAATTCGGTCAGTGGCTTCTAGACAAACGCCGGCTCACGTGTTATGAAAATCCGTTCATTTCCAAGGAAAGAGAGGTTATCCATCCCTCCGATGACCCACGCTCCCATCGGCGAAAAATCTTCCTCGGCGCCGCCGAGATCGGAAAAACGCGCGCGGCGTATGAGTGGGTTGGTAAAATCCTGCATGACGCCCCTAACGCGGAGATTCTCATCCCAACGGGCGGCGGATTGCCCAACCCTATCCAGGAAGAACACATCCCCGCGTTCGCGGAATCCGTTGTGCTGTTTTACGATGACCTGCATACCTCCCTGCTGCCAACGGGACGCGCGCGACAGGAAAGCAAAGAGCGGCTGCTCTCTCCCGAAGATAGGTTTGAACGTTTGATAGAGCTTCTTGAAAATAGGTGTACTCATCTATACATTGCTGCTACGGCTCGTCGGGAGCGTGGGGAAGCCGTCGAGGGGATGGAACGTTACGAGGGCATCTGGCAGACGTTCGAGATTCTGACGCTCCGGGATGCGCCACAGGAACGCGAAGCCGAGATGATTACGAAGCTTTCGGAGCAACAGGGGGTGGAGATTGCAGGTGGCGTAGCAGAGCAGATGGGAGAGATCAACAGAGGACGTTCTTACGAAAATACCGTGGTGTTTCTTCAAAACTGGAAAAAGCGAGAACAGATTCTAACCGACCGAGACTTAGAAGATTATGCTCAGACGACGTCTGCTCGCTGGGAACGTGAAGTCTTTGAAGAACTCCGCCTCCAGGACAAACTCGTCGCTCAAGTAATCGGGGCGATGTACACACTCTGGTTTGAGATGGGGTTGCCTCTTTACGAGGAATTTGTCTTAACGGCGGCGACAATTTCAACCGACGGATGCTTCCGAAAACACCGATTACGCCGGGCGTTGCGATTGCTATGTGAACGCGGCGGTTTTCGCAAGGAGGCTGGCCTGCTCCTGTGCCATGACCTCCAACTGGGAATATCGGAGGAAGCGCGGTTTTCTCCATCGGCTGAAGATTGCCTGAGCCGGTTGTGTCGTCGCAAATATCTGCTCTCTGCGCCGGAGCGCAACGCCCTGGCGGAATGGTATTTCTACTGCGGGGTGGAACGCTATGAGCAAGGCAGTCTCGAAGCTGCTGCCGAAGCGTGGAAGAAATCCGTTTCGATGTGGAAGGACGCCCACGAAGCTTACTGCAACTGGGGAACTGCGCTATCTGCATTAGCTCGTCTGAAGAACGATGAGGCTCTGTTTGCGGAGAGCATCGAGAAATACAAGCGTGCCGTGGAGATCAAGGAGGATTATCACGAAGCCTACTATAACTGGGGAACTACGCTATCTGCATTAGCTTGTCTGAAGAACGATGAGGGGCTGTTTGCGGAGAGCTTTGAGAAGTACAAGCGTGTCGTGGAGATTAAACAGGACGACCACGGAGCCTACTACAACTGGGGAACTGGGCTATCTGCATTAGCTCTTCTGAAGAACGATGAGCATCTGTTTGCGGAGAGCTTTGAGAAATACAAGCGCGCCGTGGAGATTAAGAAGGATTTCCACGAAGCCTACGGAAACTGGGGGGCTGCGCTATCTGATTTAGCTGTTCTGAAGAACGATGAGCGGTTGTTTGCGGAGAGCTTCGAGAAGTAAACGCGAGTCATGGAGATGAAGCACGATTACCACGAAGCATACTACAACTGGGGGCTTGCGCTA
>JAUWMS010000488.1 GCA_030613045.1 Candidatus Latescibacterota bacterium
TCTTTGCGGGCTTTGCGGCTTTGCGTGAGGAGGAAGGGACATTTATTTAATACTCGGTCCTTAGCTCAATTACGGAAAGGAGCAATCCGATGTCGAATACGATCAAGTCAGTAAGCGTGGTGGTATTATTGGTAGCTTTGATCATCAGCCTGCCTCAATCCAGTTTGGCTCAAGAGGAGAAGAAGAACGAGTTGCTGTTCGAGTTGGAGGAAGTGGTGGTCACGGGAACCAAGACGGAGAAACTGCTCATTGACGTTCCGGTGCGCACGGAGATCATCACGAGCGCGGACATCGAGGCCAAGGGCGCGGTGAATCTGTACGAAGCGCTGGAAGGCATGCCGGGTATCCGGGTGGAGCAACAGTGCTCGTACTGCAACTTCACCGTCGTGCGGATGCAGGGGTTGGAATCCGGCCACGTGCAGGTGTTGATTGACGGGCAGCCCATCTATTCCGGGCTGGCGGGCGTGTACGGGCTTCAACAAGTGCCCACCGCGAACATCGAGCGGATCGAGGTGGTCAAAGGCGCTGGATCGGCGCTCTACGGATCGAGCGCGATTGCGGGCGTGATCAACATCATCACCAAAAGCCCCACGGCCGAGCCGATGGTGCGCGTCACCGCGAGTTTCGGGAGTCATAACAGCAACGACTACAGCGTAGCCGCTTCCACGAGAGCGGAGCACATGGACGTGATGGTGACGGCTCAGAAGAACAGCGCGGGCGAGATTGACGAGAACGACAATGGGATCACGGATCGGGTCAAGACGGACAACAGCTCCATCGGGGTTCGCGTGAACTGGTACGAGCTGTTCGGAGACGACCAGCTTACCTTCACCGGACGCACGCTCAACGAACAGCGGCAGGGCGGCGAGCTGGCCACTTGGGAGAATCCCTTTGCCGAGGGCGCGGAGCACATCCAGACCGCCCGGTACGAAGGGGGAATTGGATACCGGCGGACGTTCTCCTTCGGCGGCGAAGTGACGGCCAATTTCGGCTATTGCCACCATGATCGGAGTGCGACCAACGATACGTTTGTGGGCGATTTTCTGGCGACCCACGGAGATGCCTATCCCGGATCGGATCAATTGGAGCCTTATCTCGCCGAGGAGAAACTCACCGTGGCCGACGTGAGCTACGTCCATCCGCTGGGGAAGCACCGCCTGTTAGGAGGCGCGCAGGTTAGCCGGAATACGTTGGAGGAAAAAGGGATGTACCTGAGTGTGGATGACACCGATCCCAATTACGGCGATCCGTACCGGTCCGAAAGCGAGAAGTCCGCGGACGAGGTGGGCGTGTATCTTCAGGGCGAATTCGCCGTGCTGGATAATCTGGAACTGGTGGCGGGCGCGCGCTTTGACAGCCACAACTCGGAGGACAATTTTGCCGGTTCCGGCAAGGTGGCCGCCGTGGGCAGAAATACGCTGGAGTACGACGAAACAGCCGTCAATCCCAGACTGTCCGTGATGTACAAGCCCTCCGAGGCCCTCACGATGCGGGCCAGCGCGGGAACCGGATTCCGGGTTCCGTACGGCTTCAGCGAGGATCTGCATTTGTGCAGCGGATCTCCGAGAGTGAACAAGCCCGCCGGTCTGGAGCCGGAGAAGTCCGTGAGCCTGAATCTTGGCGCGGATTACGTGGCGGATCGGTACATGCTGAGCGCCAATGTGTTTCGCACCAATCTCACGGATAAGATCGGATTGGCGGACGCCAGCGATGCGGTCCAGAAGTTGGGGTACACGTACGAATGGGAGAACATCGGGGACGCGTACACCCAAGGGATCGAGTTGGGATCCAGCGTGCTTCTGATGCAGGAGCTCGAGTTGGACCTCAATCTGACCTATACCGACGCGCAATATGAGGAAGAGCGTTCGGATTGGGTGGATGCCCATGCCGGGAAATTCGCGGCGGACAGCAAGTATATCCCGCGCGTTCCCGAGGTGACCGGAGGCGTCCAGGTGGGCTATACGCCGGGGGACTGGAAGGCCGCGCTGGACGTCAACTATACGGGGAGCATGGTTATTGACTATTGCGAGGATGGGGATGTGGAGGCTCCCAACAGCAAGATCAAGCACACGGATGGGTTCTTTGTGGTGAATCCCAGACTCTCCAGGAGCTTCCCGGAGCAGGGGCTTACGGCCTTTGTGGGCGCGAAGAACGCCCTCGACTACGTGCAGGATGAGAAACATCCCGATGACGCGGCGTTTATGTATGCGCCGTACACGGGCCGGATCGTTTACGGTGGCGTGGAGGTGGCGTTTTAAGTGACTTTTTGAGATCGGTCCGCATCAACAGCCAAGGTGGAGGGTCTCCAATTCCCATCCGGAGGCCCTCCGTCTGGTCGGGAATCCCCTTGGAGCAAGCACGAAACCAACCAAAAGGAGGAAACAAAATGTCCAGGAAGCTATTGGCGGTGTTGGTGAGTATGTTCCTGATCGTATCTTCCGTAGGTGCCGATCTGGATATGGGGAAGGACTACAAGGTCCCCGATATTTCTCCCATCAAGGTGATGGAGGACGGCAAGGAAGTAGTGATTACGTTAGCGGATGCGTTTGAATACCACGGCCACCCATGTCCCGGAGTCTGCGTGGGTTTCAGGGCGCTGACCCATGCCATCGAGCTTCTGTGGGGCGATGCTGTCCCGGAGCGAGACGACCTCATTGTGTTCAGTCGGGGACCTATGTCCGGCCTGCTGGACATCTTTACCTTAGCGACGTACGGCGACTTGAAAGCGAAAGCGGACGCCGTCACGCAGGCCACGCCCGGTCCCTTGATCCCCAAGGGGATGACGGCAGGCAGAGACAAGTTCCGGTTCACCATCATCCGCAAATCTACGGGCGATGCGGTGGACATAAAGCTCAATAGGGACCAGTTCCCTCAGGATTTCTTCAGCCTGAAAAAGAAGATAAAAAGCGAGAAGGCCTCGGACGCGGAGAAGAAGCAGATGGACGCGTACAAGAGAGAGATGGTCAGA
>JAUWMS010000512.1 GCA_030613045.1 Candidatus Latescibacterota bacterium
CGTGGCTCGCTCTCCCCAAAAACAGCCTTCTCCGACCGCCCTCGATCTGATGATCTCCCGCGACCGGGGTCTGACGTGGAAACACGCCGGTCCCGTGGCCTCGGACGATAAGGTGGGCTTCAACGAGACTTCCCTCATCGAGACCCCAAACGGAGATCTCGTGGCCTTTGTCCGCACCGAAAACTTCGACGATCACGGCGTGGCGGTGCGCTCCAAAGACCACGGAAAAACCTGGGAGCCCTGGCAGGATATGGGCGTCATCGGGCATCCGTACCACGCGCTTCAGCTTCCCGATGGGCGGGTCTATCTGCTCTATGGATACCGCCACGAGCCTTATGGCATCCGCGCCCGCATCCTCGACCCGGAATGCACGGACTTCTCCGGCGAAGAGATCGTCCTCCGCGATGACGGCGGCATGGGCGACCTCGGCTATCCATGGTCCTGCCTCACCGCGGATGGCAGGCTTCTCTCCGTGTATTACTTCAACCAGAACGACGGCACGCGCCACATTGCCGGGACGTTTCTGGAAGTCGGGTGAGTGGTGACTGGTTATTGGTGATTAGTGAGTGGTGATTGGTGCGAGGTTGAGGGGTTCTTAACCTTAACCTCAACCTTCACCTTCCTCTGTCTCATTCACTCGCCTCGACGAAGAAAAGGGGATCGCGCTGAAGGGCGGCCCATGCCTGTTCCCACATTGTGCGACATTCAAGGAGGTGGATGGTGGCTTCGAGTACGGTACCGATTTTGAGGCCGTCCTCTTTGAGCAGGGGGCCGAGCCGGTCATAGCGTTGCGCGTACCCGGCAAAGTCGTGCCGCCGACAGTTCAGTTGGGTTTCGGTTCCATCGGGGAAAATGATTCGATAGGAGAGGGTCGGACCAAACAGATAGGGCGGTTCCACCAGTTCCTCGACGCCGTGCATCGAGGTGTTCGGTTTCAGTCCGCAGCCGATGAACAGAATTTGCCCGCCGGCATCTCGCAGCATCCGATAAGGGGAATGGGATCCGCACGGGGTTTCGTCTAAATGGTGACCTTTGAGGAATCGCTCCACTTGAGCGCCGACGCCGCAGACGGAATGCGTGGGACACACACTGCGCATCGTGCCGGGGCCGGTGCGAAAAATTTCCGGGATCGTGCCGATATTCGACGGCGTACGGAGCACATCGAAGACAGGATACGCGGCATTCACGTAAGTGTAACTGAGCGCAGGCATAAGAAGCATCCCGTCGGGACCGAGCGCATCCCACAGCCCCCGTATGACCGTCTCGGCTCCTCCGGGCACGTGCCCCATCGAACGTAGCGAGGAATGCACCAACACCGCGCCGCCCCTTCGCAAGCCCGAGGATAAGAGGTCTTGGGCAATACGCTGCCGTGCTTCATGGGGAGTCATAAGATTTTCTCACCGCAGAGAACGCAGAGTTCGCAGAGAAAGACAGGGGACAAGGGGCATTCGTCATTGAAGTTCTTTGGTCTCTGACTTCTGACCTCTGGTCTCTGACTTCTGACCTCTGGCCTCTGGCCTCTGACCTCTGGTCTCTAGTCTCTGGCCTCTGTCTTCTGGCCTCTGGCCTCTGGTCTCTGGTTTCTGTCTTCTGGCCTCTGGCTTTTCAAAGTAGTTCCACGTCCGCTTCGAGTTCCGGAGGCGGAACCGCCAGCGTATCCGGGCATTTCGGGAGGACGACACGTCCCCATGCCGCCAGCGTCCGGTGCGCCTCATTGGCTTCGTAGGCCGCCGCGCTCACCGATTTGGAATCCCAGTCGGCGCGCACTTTTTTGAGGAGTCCCTCACGAACATCCGCGAACGCAGGCTCCTGCGCCAGGTCATGTTCCTCGTTCGGATCCTCCTCAAGATTGAAAAGGGCTGGAGGCAACTGTTCCTCGTCCTCGTAAAGCCAGAGTTTCCATTTCCCTGAGCGAATCATCCGTGATGGAAAATTGGGAGTCCCTCCGAGTGTATCCGCGAATTCGCTGTAAATCTCGTCGGGCCAATCCTTGGGATGTTCCCCTTGAAGCATGGGCCACAGAGACCGGCCATTGCTTGCCGGAATAGGCTCCGCTTGCGCCGCCTCCACAAACGTGGGACCCAGATCCATCAGGCTGCATACCGCATCGCAGACCGTGCCCGCCTCGATCCTCCCCGGAAAACGCGCGATCAGCGGCACGCCCGCGCTCCCTTCGTAGTAATTGCTCTTCCACCAGCAGCCATGCTCGCCCGCCATCTCTCCGTGATCCGAACAGTACACCACCAACGTATTTTCGGCCAGACCCGTTTCGTCGAGCACATCCAGCACCTTGCCCACCAACGAGTCGTAATACTCGCAGAGCGCAAAATAGGCGGCCCGGGCAATGCGTATGCGTTCCTCGCCCAGCGGCGGATCGAGAATGCCCCGGAGTTTTCGGAAACGTTGAATCGTGGCGGGCTGATCTTTTTCCACCGTTGGAATGTCCACGCGGGGATAGTAGTAGTCGAACAGGGCTTTCGGCGCAACGAACGGACAGTGGGGCAGGACGAATCCGGCCACCGCGGCAAATGGCCGGTCGGGATTTCCCTCCGCTTTTTCACGAAGAAATGCGCACGCCGCATCGGCCACCTGTTCGTCGAACCATTGATAGGGCGTGGTGCCCGTTCCCGCGATTTCGACACTTTCACGGATT
>JAUWMS010000367.1 GCA_030613045.1 Candidatus Latescibacterota bacterium
AGTGGCTCCGGTGGCCAGTGCCGCAGCCCGGGCACAGCGCTCCACTTTCTCCAAAAGCTCCGGCATAAACGCTTCGCAGATCGTCCGCACTCCGATCCGGGCCGAGGCGCGCTCCGGGATGACGTTCCACCCGGCGCCGCCCTCGGTGATGATTCCGTGGATGCGCCCGTCCTCGGGCAATTGCAGGCGCAGCGCGTTGATATTATTGAAGGTCTGCATGATCGCATCCAGGGCGTTGATCCCCTGCTCCGGACAGGCCGCCGCGTGCGCCGGTTTTCCCTTGAACGTGACGTCCATTTCAAGCACCGCCAACGAACCCCGAGCGGCAAATGTCTTCTCCGATGGGTGCATCATGATCGCGGCGTCCACCTCATCGAAGACCCCGTCCTCCACCATGATGATCTTTCCGCCGCCGCCTTCCTCGCCCGGCGTGCCCAGCACCAAAAGCGTACCCAAAAGCTCCGGCATCACCGCGCGCAGCCCGATGCCCGCGCCCACCGAGGCCCCGGCGATCAGATTGTGCCCGCACGCATGTCCGATCCCCGGCAGCGCGTCGTATTCCGCCAGAATCGCTACGACGGGCCGATCCGCCTTCCCCGGAAATGTGGCCCGAAACGCCGTGTCCATCCCCGCGATCCCCTGTTCGATCCGGAATTGATCCTCCTTCAACACCTCACAAATCCACGCACACGCCCGATGCTCCTCCATCAAGGGCTCCGGGTGCTCGAAAATCTTCCGGCTCAATGCTACCAACCGCTCCCGATTCCCATCAATCGTATCCAAAATCTGTTTTCTCAGCGCCTCCATCTCTGCTCCTTTACAAAAACCCCGTCATCGCACCCCTCCGAATCGGTGCTCTGTCCGGACCTGATATCTCCAACACTGAAAACGATTTCTTGCGTCCGGGAAAAGGCTAAAAGTACTACGTGAATCGAAGAAAGTCAACAAAAAAAACCGCGGATTTCAAAGAGTACGCGGATTTCCCCATTTCGCACTCTCCAAGGCATGGACGGCTTGGGTGCGCATTTTTATCTTGCACTTTTGTTCCGAAAATAGTATCATGACTTGTGAACCTTTCCCGCTGAGCTCGCGGAGTGTTCCGTCAGGCTCGGACGGACGAATTGTCATTCTGAGCCAGAGGCGAAGCATCTCGCTGATTGTATAACAGCCAAGCCGAGCTGAAGCTGGCACTGGGAACACCACGAAGTCCCTAAAGGGACTGAACTTCAGCCTCTTCAGAGGCTTTTTGCCTTTGCCAGTGCCGAGTTCCCTCCGGCTTTTCTTGATCAAAGACCCCAAGCGGAAAAAATCCAACTCATAACCCGGAGGTTCCTATGAAAACAATGTGCCTCATTTTTTTGCTGAACCTGCTGTGCCTGACCGAAGCCTCGGCTCAACCAGCAGCCCACTCCGAACCGGTCTCCGGCACCCGGCACGCCGTAGTGATTTTCGCGAAGTTCAAGAATGAGACGGCTTCGGATGCGGCTCCCTCGTGGGCAAAAGACTTATTCAATCGCGACCTCCCGGGAAGTCTGAGCCATTTCTACGCGGAGATGTCGTTCGGACAGTTCGCATTTGAGGGGACGTGTCTGCCCAGGCGCTACGCCTCCGACCATTCCGCTGAATATTATGGCGACGAGGGATACGGCGTCTTCAATCGCGAGATCCTGACGAAAGCGGACGGGGAGGTGGATTTCTCCGAATACGACAACGACGGCCCGGACGGAGCCCCCAATTCGGGAGACGACGACGGATACGTGGATATGGTGTTCATCAACCTCAACAGCAGGCCGAAACGTTTTTTCCTGAAAACTGCCGAAAGCGCCACAGGGATCGCCGCGTTGGGGCTTTCGGCGGATTTTATCACGGACGATCCGAACACTGAAGGCGCGTTCATCCGAATCCGGCGGGAGGGCGGAACAACCCAATGGGTGTGGAGTTTCGCGCACGCCGTCGGCTCGATAGCGCACGAATTCGGGCATACGTTGGGCTTGCCGGATCTCTATGATCTGGAGTATGAGGGACCCGAAGACGATTCCGCCGGAATCGGCAACTGGGGCCTAATGGGACGCGGCGTGCTGGGATGGCATGGAGACGTGGATCCGGATGGTCCGGTGTCCTTCTGCGCGTGGAGTCGGTTGTTCCTGGGATGGATTGGGGAGTTGGTGGAGGTGAAGGAGGATATGCAAGGCGTGCGACTGGAGGACGTGGCGCTTGGAGGAAAGGTGATGAAAATTCAGGTGGCGAAGTATGAATATTTCCTGTTGGAGAATCGCCAACCTTCGGGAAGTTACTATGACCGCGATATTCCGAAGGGGGGCTTATTGATCTATCACGTAGGTCCCGGGACGAACCGGTGGGAGGAGCAGAAGTGTGTGGATATAGAGTGCGCGGATGGGTTGTACCGGGATCGGGGCTATCCGGACGGCGTGGAACCGGACCCGCTTTCCGGGAGAGACAATCTCGACTTCTGGGCGCACGATGGGGCGTATCGGACGGCGCACAATGGGAACCTCGGGGATGCCACGGACGTATTCGATGGCGTGCGCTATACCGCATTTGGCCCGGAGACCAATCCCGGTTCCGCGTTCAGCGCGGGCCCGCCCACGGGGATCTCGGTGCGAAACATCCATTTTGACGGCGCGACAGCCGTGGTGGATGTGCATCCCCGGCCGGCGACGGTGGTGACCGATGAAGTGGTGTTTCTGGATGAGAATAGAAATGGATGTATAGAGGCTGGGGAGCAGGTGGGGGTGTCGGTGGGTTTGAGGAATGAGAGCGGCGTAGCCAAGCGACTTCAATGCCTTCTGCGCACAGAGGACCCGTATGTGGTCCTTGAAGACTCGGTGGCAGATTTCGGGGAGGTGCCTCTGTGGGACGTGAAGTGGAGCAGCACGCTGCGCTTCAACGTGATGGAGGGATTCCGGGGACGGCACCGGGCACGGTTTGATCTGGAGATCCGGGATGAGGCGGGACATGTGTGGGTGGAGAGCGTGGAGGGGGAGTTCTTCTCGCCGCAGCTTCCGTTGAAAGGTCTCCTGGTGCTGGATGGAGGGAGAGATGCCAGAGGGGAGTTTGGGAACGGGGATGGTGTGGCCAATCCCGGAGAGACGATACGCTTACAGGCCGTAGCGGAAGCACCGGAGGATCTGGCTCCTTTCAAGGTGTGGTTTGGGATGGAAGATGCGCGGGTCCGTCGCGTCGGGTCGGGTTTTCTGATTGCCTCGGACACCCCGGAGGGGCATCGGATCCCCTTTGAGACCCGGGTGATGGGAGACTTCTCAATGTACCGGGACACCCTGTATGTAGAGGTGAGGGGGAAGGATACGACCCCACCTCAGGTGCTGGGGGCGCTTGCGGATCCGGGGGTGCTGGAACCGGGATCCTCTACGACGATCCGCGTGCCGAGAGGGTCCGTTGTGGAGGGTGGATGGGTTTCCCGGATGGAGGCGCGGATCTATGCGTGGACGGATTCGCAGTTCGTGGATACCGTAGTCTTGCAGGAGGGAGAGGAGGAGTCCCGGGGGGAATGGTCTTACGGGGAGGAGGGACGCTTCTTCTTGCGGATCTTTGCCGAGGACCAGGCGGGGAATCGGATGGAGACGCGTCCCCTCCGTGGGATGGCCTTTTATCACCTCCCTGAACCCGGTTCGTCCTCTTGGGAGGTGTATGACACGGGCAACTCAGGCCTTCCCAGTAACGTTGTCGAGTCTCTTGCTGTAGATTTCTGGGGGAACCTAAGGATCGGGCCTGGGGGAGGTCTGGCGAAGTTCGACGGAGAGAGTTGGGAGGTGTATAACAGTGGCAACTCCGGGTTGCCGGATAACGGTGTCAGGTCTCTTGCGGTAGATGTCCAGGGGAACCTGTGGATCGGGACCTATCGAGGAGGTTTGGCCAAGTTTGACGGAGTGAG
>JAUWMS010000004.1 GCA_030613045.1 Candidatus Latescibacterota bacterium
TTTCCGGCTGCAAACGCCGCCCTGCCGTCAATTTCCGAGTACATTTGTGTTACGCCGGCCTCATCCTGCTCCATGCGGGTGTTTTCTCCGGTGGAGAGGGGTTCGTCCTTTCCGTCCACCGCACGGATGTTGTCCCCACGGATCGTCCTTCCCGGGGTTCCTTTGGCGGCCGGGACCTTCTCGATCAACAACTCCCCCTGATGGACGTTCACCACATTGCTGTGCTCTCTGAAGTCAATGGACCCATCTTTTCGCACCTTGCCCGCCTTCGCCCTGTCCTCCTGTTCCCAGGAGAAGCGCAATTGAGCGTCCTTTCCGGCAGTCGGCAGAAGCCCCTTCGCGATGCACACCGGGGTCGAAACGTTCCCCGCGACGACCTGCGCGACGGCGTTCTCGTCCAGTCCATACACGATCCCGCTCTCCGCAATCCATGCCTGCATCTCCTCGGCGGTGGGTGGTGATCCGGCCCCCAACAGGAAATAGGCCTCCAAAACATCTTTGGCTACCCAGATCGGAGAGAGGACCGATATCTCAGCATTCTCCAAGAGAGCCCCTCCGAAACGTTCGGCGATGACCTGCGATCCGTCCTCCGAATCTATGGTATATTCTCCGACATTCAGTTCCACATCGTTTCCGGGTATTCCCGGGATTTCCTCTCCGAGAACGGACATTCCGGGCGTTCCCTCCGTGGCCGGCGTGCGAATGGCCAGCACATCCCCTTGATGAACGATAGGGACGTGGGACTGCGCTTTTTTTACCGTTTCCGGATCGTTGGTGCCGAGCAGCGTTCGGAATCGCTGCGCCTCTTTTTGCTCCTTAAGACCCACCGGAAACCGATATTCGACCTGAGCGTCCGCTCCGGCCTCCGGGGCAACGCCATGGGCCACCACTTCACTGTGCGCCCCCTCGCCGCCGGCCGCTTCCCGGACGATCTTTCGGACCGCTTCCTCATCTATGCCGGAGCGCACCCCGTGCTCGGCCAGGGCCTGCATCGCATCCTCAAATTCCACCTCCGTCCCCATAATGTGGAGGGTGGCCAGCAATCCGTCCTCGGAAAGGGCCACACGCACCCCGGACGTTTCGTGAGATTCCGGCTGCCCCGTTTTTTCGCTGCTCATCTTCTTTTGCCCCTTTCACGTTTTAGGAATCACACCTTCCGTTTCGTCCGCAATACATAAGCCAATACCTCCGCCACGGCCCGATACAAAGATTGCGGTACTTCCATACCGACCTCCACCGCCTTGTAAAGCGCCCGGGCCAGGGGCTTGTCTTCGATGATGGGCACGCCGGCCTCCTGTGCGATGCGTTTGATCTGTGCTGCGATCAGCCGCTCGCCTTTGGCCACCACACTCGGAGCGTTCATGGACTGGGGATCGTATTTTAAGGCCACCGCGAGACGCACCGGGTTGGTGATCACCACATCGGCCTCGGGCACCGCAGTCATCATTCGTTTTCGGGCCATCTCGCGCTGGATGCTGCGCACCCGGGATTTGATCAGGGGATCGCCTTCGGTGCGCTTCTGTTCCTCCTTGACCTGCTCCTTCGTCATCCGAAGGTCTCTTCCGTGCTCATAGCGCTGGAATAGGTAGTCCAGCGCGCCCAGGATCACCATCACGATGGCGGTTCGGATTCCCACCTGAAAGGTCAACCGGGCGGCAAAGGCGAAAATTTGCTTCACCTCCGCATCGGCCAGGGGGATGCAATTTACAAGCTGGGGCCTCACCGTGCGATAGGCCACGTACCCGATCAGCGCCACTTTCAGGATATCCCGGATCAGCATTTCCAGCGATCGTTTGGAAAAAAGTCTTTTCATCCCGGAGAATGGATCCAATTTGCTGAACTTCGGCGCGAGCGGTTTCGTGCTGAACAGAAATCCCACCTGGAGAATGTTGGCCAACAGACCGGCCACGATCAGCACCCCGAAGATGGGGGAGAGCACCTTGACAAAAAACGCCGCTAAGAAGATAAAATAGGTGTACACGTTCCCTGCAGACAGCGACGCGATGGGCGCTTCACGCAACATCCTTTGCATAAATGCGGCCAACTGGCCTTTGAGCATCCCTCCCATAAAAAAGAGGGAAAGGATGCCGAAGAGCAAAATGATCGCGGAGTTGATTTCCACACTCCGCGCCACCTGGCCCTCTTCCCGGGCCTCTTCCCGACGCCGCTGTGTCGGCTCCTCGGTGCGTTCCTGAAAAGACTCCTCGGCCATTTCAAACCTATGGACTGGTTATTGGTCATCGGTGAGTGGGTAAGGAGGATGACCAATCACCAATAACCACTCACCAATCACAGGGGGATAGGGGGGAAGGGAAGCTACGTCCGCGACTTCAAAATTTCTGTCAGAAGTCGCCGCGTCTCCGAATCGTCCACGCCGTCGGTGAGCCAGGAATCCACGAGACGCATCAGATGTTCCTGCTCCTCCCGAAGCTTCCCATTGCTTTCCTCCAGTTTCTGATTATTCCGCTCCAGTTCGTTTATCAGGCGGGCGTTCTGGAGGACTAAGAGGATGCGCGCCTTCATCGCCATGAAGTCGAAGGGCTTTCTTAGGAAATCGTTTGCGCCCAATGCGATCCCTTCTTCGTAATCGTAGGGGCCTCCGGTGATCAAAATCACCGGGAGATTCGGGTATTGCTTCCGCAGGACGGAGAGGAAGGTGTATCCGTCCATGCCTTCCATGCGCACGTCGGACAGAACCAGATCGAAAGACTGTTTCTCGATCCTGGAGAGTGCCTCGTTTGCACTTGGAACCGGCACGGACGTAAACCCCTCCAGCGCATCTAAAAAACTGCTTACAGCCTCCAATATCCCGGGTTCGTCGTCCACGATCAATACGCTGGTGTTCTCCATCTTTTCTCCCTTTTTTCAACCTCAGGTGAGGGGTGAACGATTTTTTTTTCATTGAGAGTTGGCGGATAACCTAACTTGATAGGTTAGGAATTTCCATTTTTCTTTTTGATTCAGTTTCCGGGCAGAATTTTTTCCAATCAGGAGGCCAAGAAGTTAGGAGAAAGACAATCCGTACGTAATGCACCTCAGCCCTCTCCTGGTTTCCTGCATTCCTGATAGAAAACACACTCTGCTGGTCGATTCAGCCCAATAAAAGGAGAATCGACTTATCAAAGCCTTACCAAAGCCCGCCCGAAGGGCGCTAAGTGCACTTTGTTAAATTGACATATTCACCTAAGCCACTTGCAAAACTCTGAAAAACGCGAGGGCGCCATCCGGCTCGTAGCGGCAAAATGACTTCATCAGGGTCATTTGAGATGCAAAATGCCGAAGCAATCTCATCTGAAGAGGCGTTTTGCAAGTGGCTCACCTTATTAATGACAAAATCAAGGACGGATCCCAATGCCCGAATGCCGAAGAAAGGCCAAATTCCAAAATCAAAGGCAAAATCGTGTCGCATCCGGCTTGGGACTTTGGAATTTGAGCTTGGCTTGACCTTTGAATTTTGGCGTTTGACATTCGTAGTGGACACTTTTTCCAATCTAACAAAGCCGGGATAAGTGGGATAAACGTTGTCTTCGAGCCTCGGATGTACCTGTCACTCCCTGTGATTCAAGCCTCGACCCGGAGGTGGGGGATCACCGATTGGGCACCATCTCTACCTCCCCATGGTCGTCCAAGCGAAAGATAACGTTCCTGAACGGCTTTTTTACCGGAAAGGGGTCCGAGACGCCAAGCGCGATGGTGACGCCGGGAAAAACGGTATCCCGGACCGAAATCACCGGATTGTACTCTCCGATGTCCTGTTGAAGGGACGCGATCTCCTCGTTGATCTGGGCTATCTGGTCCTCGTATTCCTTCACCCGGACTGCGGTTTTTTTGGCCTCTGTCCCGATCTTCATCACCACTTCGCTGCTGAACAATTCCCGCTTCTCAATCAGGATGGTGCGAAACTTTTTCGAGAGGGCCAACGCCTTCTTTTCGGCCGTCTGTCTTTGCTTCTCTAAGGCTTGGATTACTCGTTTTCTGACGTCCAGGTCCGCCATCAGGCGAATGACTTTCTCCCGAATATCGGGATCCAGACCGACTTCCACCTCCGTCAGGGCATTGTTGGAACTGCCCAGATTGAAGACCTCCAACCTGCGCCCGACGATCAATTTTCCGCCTACGATCTCCTTGGCCTTCACCTCACCCGCCACTTTGAAATTGCTGTGTCCGATGCGCTCCGTTACGTTGACGGAATCCGCCGCCACGTGCGCCCGATCGTAGATGTACTTTGCCTTGATTTCCCCTCCGGCCTCGATGAGGCGACCTCCTTTGGCAATGCCCCCATATACCGTGAGGTCTCCGTCCGCCCTCACCTCCGCATTTTCGACCACGCCATTGATCGTAATATGCCGGCCGCTCGAGACCGTGAAGCCGCCTCGAAGGTCTCCTCCTATAATGACGGCAGAGGGGGTATCAATGTTTCCTACTTCAAAATCCAAATCCCCCTGGATCAGGATGGAATCCTCCACGCTGACCCTTCCGAGGTGCCCCCGGTGGAAGATGCCTTCCTTCTCCGCGACCACGGTGTTGGGATCGTCCTCGTCTAAGACCGCTCCTTTTCCGATGAAGGCGTGCAGGTCGAAATCCTTTCCCCTTTCCCAATGCAGGGCCTTGCCCGTCACCCCGATTTCGGGCACACCGTCCGTTCTCGTAATTTTCCGGATCAGCGGAGTGCCCGGTTCCACACTTTTCACAAAGTCAATAGAACGGAAGTCTATGGAACCGTTCTCCAACTCCTTTCCAGTGGACTTCTCATCGGAGATCAGATACTCGATCCGGGCGTCCACGCCCCGCTCAATCGGGGTGGATCTCGCCACCACGACATATCGTCCGAAATCTTTCCTGGCGAGGAGGTCCTCTACCCGCTTTCGCATCACCCCGTGTGTGACCCCTTCATCCTGCAACGCGGCTCGAACCTGTTCCGCGCTGCTTCCCGGCCCTTTGACGCTTACCCACGCCGTCCGTTTGTCCGCGGAGATAGTGACGTCTATTTGCTCCGTAGAGTTTCCCATAATCTCTCGTTTTTCCCGGAAGTGTTTCTCTGCCCACATTGAGGAACATGCCGATCTCAGCACTCAAAGTTCAGATCGGGCTCCGCGTTCCTAACCTGGATTATTCACAAGTCTTGGATGATACGCCACAGCTTAGGCTGTTCTTACAAAATAACGTTTTGAAACCCGAAATCAAGAATACGTTGCTGCACAAGAGCAAAAGAGGATTTTGGGCGAATTTATGAATCATGCAGGGGAGATGTCCCGTCAGGGACAGGATATTTATAGCATTCGAAATAGCCGAACTATTTCCCCAAGTCCCGTGAGGGACGAAATAACCATGGCAAACACATCATGACGAAAGGTGCATTCGAAACAGCCACTTGCAAAAGAGGGGACGCCACTCCGCTCGCAACGACAAAACGACTCTATTATTGTCATTCGGAGGCACGAAGCGCCGAAACAATCTCATCTGAGGATTGTTTTGCAAGTGGCTCTATTGGATAAATATGCCGTCCCTATGGGACTTGGAAATGTTTTTTTGGGTTTATTTTGTCCTGCTATAGCTATTTTGTCCCTAACGGGACAGAACCCGGATTATTCACAAGTCCTGGATGCGCACCGGCTTCATGGACTCAGAGCCCCTATGATGCCCTCGATATTGATCCATACACCTGTCAGGAGACGTCCGAAGACGTAGTAGAAGAAAGGGAAGGAGATTCCCAGCATCAGGAGACCGATCGCGATCTTCAACGGAAATCCCACGATGAACACGTTCATCTGAGGTACCGTTCGCGCTACGATCCCCAAGGCCACGCTGGTCAGGAAAAGGGTTATCATCATCGGCGCGCCGAGCTTGATTGCCGTTACGAACACTTGGGCGCTTATGCGAATCAGGCCCTCGCCGAGAGATGCCGGCAATCGGACGCCGCCAACAGGTATCCACTTAAAGGTCCCAACCAGAGCCTCGATGAGGAGGTGATGTCCCCGCACCGCCAGAAAAAGCAACATAGCGATCAGGTATTGAAATTCTCCGATGATGGATATTTGCGTGGAGGACATGGGATCGAGCACATTGACAATGCCGAATCCCCTCTGCAGCCCCACTAATTGTCCGGAAAATTGCACTCCGATAAAAAACAGCAACAGCACGTATCCCATCAAGAGCCCCACGATCGTCTCCCTCGTCAGAAGCAGGAGATACGAAACCGTGTCCTTTGGCATGGCGGCCGGATCTATTTTCAACATGGGAAGCACGATCAGCCCCAGGATCAGCGCCAACCCCACCTTGATCTGGACGGGGATGTTGCGATAGCTGAAGGGAGGCGCGGCAACGATCAAACCTCCGATGCGCACCACGGCCAAAAGATAGATCTGAAACCGGGTGAGCAAATAGGCTAAAAGCTCCATATCAGGCGACTCGATCGTATAGGAATTTCCATTTTTTATTTTGGGGTTGGTTCTGGATTTTGTAATCCCGAACCAACTTGAACCATTGATGCCGCAAGGCTGAACATCGGGATTACAAAATCCCGATGCAACGGAAAGAGACTTACGAAAGCCCACACAAAGGGCGCTGAGTCCATCGTATAGGAATTTCCATTTTTTGTCTAGTCAGACTCGCATCATCACCCCGACCGTGTATGCAGTTGTGGACAGACATTAATAATTCATAATTAACAATTAACAATTGATTCTTAGCTCCAAATTATGAATTGTAAATTGTGAATGACTAATTGTGAACGAACCCCTTGTCTTCCAATTTGATCTTCTTTGTCTTATCGGAGACTTACGAAAGCCCGCCCAAAGGGCGCTAAGTCCATGTCAACGGTCCGGGTCTGCGAAGGCTCGATTTCGAGTGGAACCGGGGAAAAGGGTGAAAGCGAAAAAATCGGTGGGGGAATTCCACATGCTCACGTGCTCCGGTTAGGGGGGGGGCAGTGGTCAGCATTTTGGCGCGCTGTTTTGGGCGATGAATCGGGTAAGGCGATCATCCCCCGACCTGTGCCAGACTCGTGAGGATTCGGGCCGTGAAATCCATGAGCAGCCGCAGCATCCATGGGAGGAAAAGGATCATTCCTAAGGCCGCGGCCAGGATTTTGGGAATGAACACCAAGGTCATTTCGTGAATCTGGGTGACGGCCTGGAGGATGCTCACGCCCAGACCCACCAGCAGCGCAAAGCCCAACATCGGCGCAGATACGAGGAGGACCAATAGGATCGTCTCCCGGGCCAGGTGAATAATGGATTGTGGGGTCATCTTTCTCCTCCCTTTCCTCCATCCCCCATTGCCTACGATTGCCAAAATTGCCAAGATTGCCAAAATTTCAGAAAACACGCACAACTCCCAGGCAATTTTGGCAGTTTTTGAATTGATCCACCTCTTTGTCCCTTGTCAATAAAAACTCAAAACCAACGAACGCACGAGAAGGTTCCAGCCGTCCACCAGCACAAAGAGGAGAATCTTGAAGGGCAAAGAGATCATGATGGGCGGCAGCATCATCATCCCCATAGACATCAGGACGCTCGCCACGACCATATCAATAACGAGGAAAGGCACGAACAGCAAGAACCCGATCTGGAAGGCGGCGCGCAGTTCGCTGATGATGAAGCTGGGAATGAGGATTTGGGTCGGGACCGCGTCCGGATTTTCCGGGACCGGGGTTTCGGATAGACTCACAAACAGGCTGAGGTCCTCCTCGCGGGTGTGTTGGAGCATAAATCGCCGGATCGGGGCCAGGGTGCGCTCCAGCGCTTCATCACGTGTGATCTCGTCGCTTAGAAAAGGATGGATCCCCTCCTCGTAGGCCTGTTGTCCCACGGGCATCATGATAAAAAGGGTCAGGAACAGGGCCAGGCCCACCAGCAATTGATTGGGAGGCATCTGCTGCGTTCCGATGGCATGTCTCAAGAAAGAAAGCACCACCACGATCCGCGTGAAGGAGGTGAGCATAATAAGCAGGGCCGGAGCCAGCGAGAGGATCGTAAGCAGCAGGATGATCTGCAGCGTGACCGCGAGTTCTCCCGAATCGGAGGAATTGGTGATCCCTATATTGAGCGTGGGAAGCCCCTGCTGTGCCCAGGCATTTGCTGCCGTCGTGCCGATCAGGAAGATCGTGCAACCGAGGAGGCCCCAGCGGGTGCGGACGCGTGTCATATTTTTTTCATCCATTTCGAAAAGGCATTCGATGCTGCGGCCGTCTCCGTCTCAGGGGGCAGATCGGGCAGTTCGGTGAGCATAGTGATGTGGGCATCCGTTACGCCCAAGGCCATGGTCCGACCGCCTATTTGAACGATGTAGATTGCTTTTTTTGGCGCGATGAACCGGCATTCCACCACGCGGATTCGGCGCCCGCCCTTCGTGCTGCTTCTTCCACTCATTCTTTTCATCAGATAGATGGAACCCCAGATCAGCGCGGCAATCAGGGTTAGGGAGAGCGCGAGGTGCAGAAGCAGGCTCCACAGACTGCCCGCGGACCGGACCATCGGATCCACCCGATGGAGCGAATCCGCCGCCGAAACGCCGAGGATGCCCAGCATTGGTTTCATGGCCATGCCTTTCAGGAATCAGGGATCAGAAATCAGGGATCAGGGGTCGGGGGTCAGGGGGTGGCGTTTGTCCCTGTTCCCTGGCCCCTAACCCCCGATCCCTGCCCCCTGACGTTACAGGCTTTTGAGGCGCTCCGAAGGGCTTACCAGATCGGTGACGCGAATGCCAAAATTCTCATCCACGACGACGACTTCTCCCCGGGCGATGAGCTTGTTGTTGACCAGGACGTCCACCGGTTCTCCGGCCATTTTGTTTAACTCGATCACCGATCCGGGGCCCAACTCCAGAATTCCTTTGACTTTCATCGTGGTTCGGCCCAACTCGATAGAGACTACGAGGGTCACATCCATCAGCATTTCGATGTTTTTCGGGGACGCTTCCTGAGCCGTCGGGCTCAACGACTGGAACTGCGCGGGTTTTACAGTGGTTCCAGGCTCCCCGGAGCGGTTGTTTCCAGCCATCTTTTCCGCGCCGCTATCGTCGGTTGATCCTTCCTTCGCCAGCGCCTCCAGCATCTGCTGTTCCACCAGGGCATCCGCATCTTCCTGGCTATCCTCCGTTGCGCTCACCGCTTGCTCGTTCGGCATCTATTCGCTCTCCTCCTCGATTTGCGAAAGGATTTCTATGGCCTTTCTCGTTCCCAACAATCCCGGCCGGGCGTAATACTTGGGCCGGTCCTCCACGAACACCACCACCGGAGCGTCCTTTTTCGTATCGAGGCAAATCACGTGGCCCTCCTCGAGTTCCAACAGGTCCCTGACCGTTACCTCCGTGGTCCCCAACTGGACTTGAACGCTTGATTGAACATGCTGCAATGAGCCTTCCATCTCCTTCGGATCCACTTGTTTCTTTTTCCATGCGGACGAAAGCCAGTGCTGCCCGCTCAACATGGTAATCACCGGTTCTAACGTCATATAGGGATAGCAGATATTAAGGAGCCCCGATGCCGTTTGGGACTTGATCTCCAGCGTGATCGAAATGACGATCTCTCCGGCAGGGACTACTTGGATAAATTCCGGATTCGTCTCAAATCGTTTCATCTCGACGTCCACTTTATACAACAGCTTCCAGCTTTCTTCGAGGTTTTTCAGGGTCCGGTCGGCGACATTATCTACAATGCTTCGTTCGATCCCGGTCAGAGACCGCTCCAAAGTGAAAGCGGTTCCTTCGCCTCCGAAGGCGCGATCCACGAAAGCGAAGGCGATGGAAGGGCTGTATTCGACGATGGATTCACCCTCCAACGGATCCATGGAAAAGGTGTACGAGCAGCTCGGACTGGCGAGGGAAAGAATGAACTCCGCGTAGGTGAGTTGATCCACATCAACGAGTTCCACATCCACCACCGTACGCTGGAACCCGGACAGGGTCGAGCTCAACAGTCTACAAAAATTCTCGTGGATATTGCGGATCGTCCGCAGCTGGTCTTTGGATACCCGGCTGGGATGAGAGAAGTCATACGTCGCCACGGAACGAGGGGACTGTTCGCGTTCCGTGGTGAGAGCGACTTGGGTTTCATCTTCGGAGGAGACCGTCGAAAGCAACGCATCAATTTCGTCCTGGGAGAGAATCTTCGCCATAGCCTGAAAGCCCTCAGAGAGAAAAGGGAAGCGATAGAGGCGCGGTGTGAAGGTTCCGTGTCACGTTTTACGCTTCACGTTTTACGCATCGCAAAATTACTGGATCACGAAATCGATGAAATATACGTGGGCCACTTTTTCGTTTTCCGAGTCGGGCAAAATATCGTTGATCCGGGTCAGAATCTCCTCTCGGAGCAGCCGCTTGTCCTCGACCCCATCCAATTGTTCGATGGTTTTTCCAACCAAGATGTCTATCAGGGTGTCCCGAATCTGTGGCATCCTGCTTTCCAGCTCTACGAAAAGTTTTTCGTTCTCCACCTCTAAGCCCACCGTCGTATTCAGATAGCGGGTGCCGCCTGTGCCTGCCGGATTGACGATGATATCTTTGATCTCATAGATTTTTCCGATGGTCTTGAATTTTTTCTCACCCTCCTCTTCGAGGCTGGTCTGTTGGGCGGCTGCGCGCATTTGCGGAGCGATGATTTTGGTCACCAGAAAATAAGCCAGAACCACCTCCAACACGACCGCCCCGAGTATGATGGGAACAAACTTCATCGTCCCCTCTTTCCGGGTTTCTTTTTCAGCGACTTGTTCCTTTGCCACGGGGACCTCCTTTTACTCAGTGTGGCCGGCTCGTCTTGTCAAGTGGGTCGGATCCCTCTTGTAAGGTTTGAGGGGCTTCCTGCCCCAATGGTCTCGGGTGCGCTGGAGGATCCGCGTTCATCTCGAGGTGGATCTCCACCCGCCGGTTTTGGGCGCGATTTTTCGCATGGGTATTCGGTACAATGGGGTGGTGTTCTCCATATCCAACCGCCGACAGATTTTTCGGAGCCATCCCTCCTTTTTCGATGATATATCGCAGGACCTTGACGGCTCGGGCGGCGGATAGCTCCCAGTTGGAGGGAAACTGCGCAGTGTGGATCGGCAGGTCGTCCGTATGGCCCTCCACCCGGACGGGGCCTTCCCATTTGGAGATAATGTCCACGAGTTTGCCTAAGATGGACCGAATGTCGGGCTTGACCTCCGCTTTTCCTAAGTCGAACAGGACCGGGCTGCTGATCCGGATCAACAGCCCTTTGTCTGTCCGCTCTACGTTGATGGCGTCCTCCAAATGTTCTTGCTTGATCAATTTTTTCAAACGGACTGTGGAGGTCTCCACCTGTTGTTGTGAGCGGCTTCCGATCATCATCTTGGGAAGATTGACCACGCCTTGTTCGGATTTCATCACCCCCAACGCGCCCCTCAGAGAACCCATCGCCTGCTTGAATTTGAAGATGTCGGTGGAAGAATAGGAGAGCAGCATCACAAAAAAAGTGAGCAGGAGGGACATCATATCCCCGTAAGTCACCATCCATCCCGGGGCGCCTCCTCCTTCCTTCTTTTTCTTCTTAGCTTTCATACTTGCTTTCTCTTTTCCTGGGCGCGATGAACATACTGAGCTTCTGTTCGACCATTCTGGGATTTTCACCGGACTGGATGGCCATGATCCCCTCCAGGATAAGTCGCTTGATCAGCACCTCATCCTGCGACCGCGTCTTGAGCTTTCCGGCCAGCGGAATGAAGAGCAGATTGGCGATGAACGCCCCGTAGAACGTGGTCAGAAGCGCCACCGACATCGCCGGCCCGATGGAAGAGGGATCGTCCATAGTCATCAGCATCTTCACCAACCCGATCAGCGTCCCGATCATTCCGAATGCCGGGGAAGCCGTGCCCATGGAGATGAGGATATTCTGTCCCTGCTCGTGCCGTTCTTGGAGATTCTCCAGTTCCAGTTCCATAATCTCCCGGATCGCCTCCGGCTCCGTGCCATCCACGGCCAGTCGGATGCCCGTTTTTGCGAAGTCGTCGTCCAGATCATCCACCTTCTGTTC
Organism: Candidatus Latescibacterota bacterium; assembly: GCA_030613045.1. Classification (GTDB taxonomy): domain Bacteria; phylum Latescibacterota; class 4484-107; order 4484-107; family 4484-107; genus 4484-107. The sequence continues at coordinate 11,987 of JAUWMS010000004.1, forward strand.
GAGCGACAGGATGCCCTCCCTCCGGGCCACCTCCGCGAAGTCCACCATCGTTCCGATGACCATCTTCGGCTCCATTTCCTGGTGGAGAAACGTCTTCTTGACCACCGAGATGACCCCCATCACGGAGGCGAACGGGAAGTTGATCAGTGTGGCGGCTATCGTCCCCCCCAAGACGATCATGGCCGAAGAGCTATCCAGGAAGATGAGCAAACTCCCGTCGTTCTGGAGAATGGCCAGAACGATCAGCCCGATCCCGGCGAACGCACCTGCTATCGTGGCAATATCCATACCGCGCACCTCGTTTCGAGGAAATCAGGGATACGGGTCAAAAGAGCATTGAAACGCCGCAACTCGGCTCTGCAACCCACCCCCCGCAATCCGTAGTCCTAATCCGGGATCATAATGCGACGCCGAAAAGCAATCACGCGCTCGATGATCTCTTCGACCGGCTCCGAGGCGATGAGCTTCTGACCGGTCGTCAGGGTAATGATCGTATCGGGGGTGGCCTCGATAAATTCGATCAAATCGGCATTGACGATCAATTCCGTATTGTTGAGCCGGGTAATCCGAATCATGCCCCATCCCTTTCTTACCGAAAAGACGCGGAGAACACAGAGAAAAGACAGGTTGAGGTTAAGACAAAATTAAGAACCGGTTGTCTCAACCTCGACCTCAACCTTTTTCTCACGTTTTACGTTTCACGTTCTTTACGCCTACCGTTTCAGATTATTCACCTCGTTGAGGAGATCGTCCGTGGTCGTGATCACCCGCGCGTTGGCCTGAAAGCCGCGCTGGGCGATGATCATGTTGGCGAACTCCTGGGCCAGGTCCACATTGGACAGCTCTAAGGAGCCGGAGATGATCCGCCCCCGGATGTTGGTGCCCGCCACGCCTTCCACGGCCTGTCCGGAGTTGGCCGATGCCTGATATAAGTTGTCTCCCACCCTCAATAATCCGGAGGGATTGTTGAAGTCCGCCAGGGCGATCTGCGCCAGCGTTCTCGTCACCCCGTTGGTGAACAATCCGCTGATCTGCCCGGTTTCGTCTATGGATATGGTGCTCAAACTGCCCTCTCCATAGCCGTTCTGGGACTCGGCGCTTGCCGCGGAGGAGGAGGAAAATTGAATCAGGCCGTCGAATCCGTCTCGGCTTCCGGGAGAAAACTCGATGACCACGTTTTCCGCGCCGTTGCCCGGTGAGAATCCGAAGGAGGTCACTTCCGTACCATCGGCATAATCCGTGTAGTCAAAGTCCCTGAACGATCCATCCGTGTTGAAGCGCACGGTTCCGCTATCGAGCAATTCATCCGAGCCGTCGCCGTCCGTATCGCCCTGGAGAATCTGTTCGTTCCCGCTCAGGGCCGCCTCCCACGTCCACAGCGCATCCGTGGTATCGCTCTTGGTGAAGGTTATAGTGACGGTGTGCTTTTCCCCGAGGCTGTCGTACACGGCGATGGAGGTGGCGTGGGTCGCAGCCTTGCCCGTCACGGTTCGGGTGAAGTCGGGCAGGGTCAAAGCGCTTCCGTTCCCGTCCACGTCGGTGAAGGAAAGCGAAAGCGAAGACGAGCTGGTCCCGGACACGGCATCGGTCAACACGAGATTCCCCGAGGCATCCAGACTGGCCACCGCATCGCCTCCATACGCGGTATTGATCGCGGTGAGCAGATCGCTCAGGGTGGTGCCGTCGTTGCCCGCTCCGTAAGTGAACTGAGCGGACACGATGCTTCCGCTGGGCTTGGTGCCCGATATGACGATCTGGTCTCCGTCCGTCAGCGCGGCGGTAACCTGATCCAGGTTATTGATCTCACCCGCAACGGCGGCGATCTCTCCCTGATCCATAAACGCCGAAATGGCCGTCCAGGTCTGCTTGGCCGGAGAGGCATCCAAATTCCCCGCCAGTTCTATGAACGTGGTCGCCCGAGCCTTTTCCTTCTGGCCGAAGGGAAGCGTGACGTCGGTGATCGGCGAACCGGATGTGATCTCGCCGCTTGAATCCGCCAGCATGCCCTGCACGATAAACCCGTTGTTAGGATTGACGAGATTGCCCACGCTGTCGAACTGGGAAACCCCCGCGCGGGAGTAGTACCGGTTCTCCCCATCGCTCAGGATAAGGAAGCCATTTCCCTCGACCGCCAGATCCGTGACCTGTCCGGTTGACTCCAGGCTTCCCTGAGTGAAGATACTATCAATGCTGCTGACGGACACTCCGAGACCGGACTGCATCGGATTGATGCCTCCCACCATGCCGTCGGGGCCTCGGGGTGCGCTGATGGTTTGCGCCAATGCTTCCTTGAACGTCACCCGACTGGATTTGAACCCGATCGTGTTGATGTTGGCGATGTTGTTGCCGATGACGTTCATTCTGATCTGGTGATTCCGTAAGCCGGAGACGCCGGCAAATAAGGAATTCATCATAGTGGAACACCCTCCTTATCCATGTTTGCTCGCTGCTTCCGTCGGTCCACAGCGGGGGCTTCCTCCGTAGGAGGTCCAGCCCGTTCCTGGTGATTGGTGATTAGTTACTGGTGATTGGTTACTGGTGACTGATGGCGCATCGTTTCACGCTGGTAATGGCCAACTAACCGAATACCGCGCTGTCAATGTTTGTGAAAACATGGGATCTCATATCCTCACCTCCCATAGCCGTAATGATGGTTCGATTCGTCACACTGACTACGAAGGCGTGATGATCCAGGAGAATCAGTGATTCTCTGGAACCTTTTCGATCGGCCGAGGTTACGGCGTTGCCGATCCGCTCCAACTCCTCGGAGGATAAATCCATCCCCCTCGTTTCGATCCGTTCCAGGGCGTGCGCTGAGAATCGGAGCCCGTCCGGTGTCCGGACCTGCTCGGAAAGAATTTCCCCGAAAGGGCGCCCACTCGGAGGGATCCTCCCTCTCCGAACACCGGTCTGAGACCGGTTCGGGTCCGGAGGGATTCCCCCGATGTGCGGTATCGCCGCCATTCGCTCACCTCCTTTCGAAGACCAGGATGAAAACACAGCGTATCCAGAATTCAGAAGTCAGCATTCAGAATCCGGAATGGAACGGGAGTACGTTTGTACCGGATCGTATATCTCTTTCCGAACCGATACGTCCAAATAGGATGTGCAGGCTGTTTCCCTCTGTCTTCTGCCTTTTGTTTTTTTGTCTTTTGCCTTTCCGTCTTCTGACTTCTGTATTCTGGGTCCTGACTTCTGTCTTCATCACTCCGATACCTCGAGCACATCGGAGAGCGGCATCCGCTCTCCGTTCACGAGAAGATACACTTCACCGCTCTCGTAGATCACTTTCTCCACCGCTCCCGAAACGATCCCCTGCACCGGGAGCGCGTTTTCCTCGGCATCCACTGCGGAGAAGGACAGCGTATAGTTTCCGGAAGGCATGCGTTTGCCCTGGGCATCCTTTCCGTCCCAGACGAGACTTCCGTCTCCACGCGAACTACCCGATAGTTCGAGCGCGCGCACCTCTTGTCCCCGGGCATCATGGACGGTTACGGTCAGCCGGTCCGCATCGTCCGAAAGCCGGTACCGAAGCTCCGCGGGACCGTCTTCCTCCAGATGAACGCTGTTTCCATACGCACAAACCGTTTTACCCGCAAAGGTCGAGGCCATGATCTGCGAGGTATAGGTGTTGGAATTGGAGAATTGCTGAAGGCTCTCGTTCATATTCTGAAGTTGCTCCAACGAGCTGAACTGAGCCAACTGCGCGACGAACGCCTCGTTCGTCATCGGACTGAGGGGATCCTGGTGCTGTAATTGGGCGATGAGCAGCTTCAGGAAGTCCTCTTTTCCCAATATGTTTTCGGATTGAGAAAAAATATTGGCTCCTTGAGCAGCGGTCTGTTGGGCTGTAAGGCCTTCTATCAGTGCCATAATTTCCTCTTCCGGTTTTTGAGATTTCCAAAGTCCGCGGGATGTTGGAAATCTTCATCTCCTAGAGCCTCTTGCAAAAGTCCAAAAAACGACTTGGCGTCGCTTCGTTCACCTTGGTAAAATGGTTTTATTTGCGCAGCCTGGGTTTAATACCCCGTCCCTTGGGGCGTTCAATGCTTTTATAGATACCCCGCTGCTTGCGGCGGGGTAGTTCATTATTGTAGGAAAAATTGAAAACTTTTTCCCTCATGATCCGAAGCAATCTTATCGAATAAATTTTTTGCAGGAGCTTGG
>JAUWMS010000189.1 GCA_030613045.1 Candidatus Latescibacterota bacterium
TATACTTGAGGAGAGAAGATGGCGATTCTGACCGACATCCCGTTTGAATTGGATTTTGCTGCGCTTTCGAGGGAATTGCACGTGGAGCCCGAGACAGAGGACGCCGGGGAATTGGCCGAACTGATCGAGAAGGTACGGGCCATTGGTAACCCGAAGGCCATATACAAGGAGTGTTATGTCGAGGGGAGAGAAGACGATGCCGTCACGATAGACGGGATCACATTCAGCAGCCGAGCCCTCCGGACAAATCTGGCCGGAGTCGAACGTGTATTCCCCTACGTAGCCACCTGTGGCGAAGAGCTTGACGGGATTGCTCTGCCGGACGGGGATTTCATCCAGCAGTTTTGGCTCGACACGATCAAAGCAACGCTGCTCCAGTTCATTACCAGGTACTTGAACGCAACCTTGGACAGGAAGTATGCGCTCGGAAAAACATCTGCCATGAGTCCCGGATCGGGGGATGTGACGGTCTGGCCGATCGAACAGCAAACGCACCTGTTTGCCCTTTTGGGCGACGTAAAGGATGGGATCGGAGTGGAGCTGAATGAAAGCTTTCTCATGGTGCCGAACAAGAGCCTGTCCGGGATTCGATTCCCCACCGAGATCGCTTTTCAAAGCTGTCAGCTCTGTCATCGGCAGCCTTGTTCGTCCAGAGCCGCTCCCTTTGACAAGGCGTTGTGGGACTCGATCGGCGACGGGATCGAACCGGAAGCATAACACCGGCATTCAGCCGACGTCGTTATGGAACATCACGCGAGATCCCATTGAACAGTCCATGCTTCGCTTCATCCCGTATAGCTGCTCAATGAAGCGGACCTCGCTTCCCGGCTTCGCCGGGTGCTCACGATTCAGTCCCGCGACCTGATCGCTCCGCGCGGGGTGCAGCTTATCTTGCGTGGCGTTGGGAGTTTGAGTTTCCGGAATAGCGGTCCGGATGTCAGGAGTTTTCAATGACTGTTGAACAGCTTCTGCATGAGAAGCGTCAAGTGTGAAGAAAAGTATCTGAAGCACTACGAAAGCGTGCCCGAGGCAACCCAATGCTTGAGTGCCTATTTCACCTGGCCGATTCAGTCCAATAGAAGAAGAACCGACTTCTACAATACCGAAAGACCTCATCAGTCACTCGGCAACAAAACTCCGGAACAGGCCTTCTTCGCCTGATTCCGGAGACGCTCAGAAAAAAACGAATTCTCCTCAAAAATCGCTCATTTTTGTCTTGACAAAGGGGTACACTTTAGGCTACCTTCTCTTACACTTCACCCTTCAGAAGGAGCGCAATCCATGACGTCCGCTGTGATCCTCCGGCCCGGATCCCGCCCGGCTGTTCCCACGTATGAGCGCATAGGCGTTCGCACGCTCATCAATTGCCAGGGCACGTACACCATCCTCAGCGGCTCCTTAGCGCTGCCCGAAGTGGTTCAAGCCATGTCGGACGCCACCTGTCAATACGTCCACATGGATGAACTCATGAACCACGTGGGAGCCTGGCTGGCAGAACGAACCGGAGCAGAATGGGGTCTGGTCACCGATGGCTGTGCGGCCGCGCTGTGCCAGGTTACGGCCGCGTGTGTGGCCGGCACGGATCCAGAGAAAATGGCGCGATTGCCCGACTGCACGGGCATGAAAAATGAGGTACTGGTCCAATCGAGTCACCGTCACGTTTACGACCACGCCATGCGGATGGTGGGAGCGAAGATGGTCGAGGTGGTGACCCGGGCGGATCTCGAGACATCCATCAGCGACCGGACCGCGATGTTCGCCTTCTTGGGGGATGCCGCAGATCGGGGCCAGATCTCCCTGCGGGACATGGCGGAGATCGGCCACCGGTATGGTATTCCCACTCTGGTGGATGCGGCAGCCGAGCGACCGGATGTGCCGAACCGGTACCTGCAGGACGGGGCCGATGCGGTCGCGTATAGCGGAGGCAAATGTCTCCGGGGTCCCCAGGCCGCCGGGCTCGTGCTGGGACGCAAGGACCTTCTTCAAGCCGCGCACCTTCATGGAGCGCCTCACCATGGGTTGGGACGACCCATGAAGGTCGGCAAGGAGGAGATCATGGGCCTGCTTGCGGCCGTGGAGATGTGGCTGCACCGCGACCATGAGGCGGAATGGAAGAGGTGGGAGGACATGCTCCACCACATCGCCGAGGCCGTGATTTCGATCTCCACAGTCCGAACGGAGATCGTTCCGCCCGGTGGCCGCTCTAACGTGGCTCCCACGCTCTCGATCTACTGGGATACATCCCATGTGCCGATTACGAACCGGGAGGCGCAACGCCGATTGGCGGAGGGCACGCCGAGCATCGAGATCCCGCTCCGGGGAGAGGGACTCTCCGTGATGCCCTACATGATGGAACCCGGAGAGGAGCAAATCGTGGCTCAACGCCTCCGGGAGATCCTAACAGACGCAACTGCGCACGGTCAAATCACCTCGTCTGCGGTTCCTGCGGCCGTGAACGCGACCGGCACCTGGACGATCCATCTCCGGTTCCTCAGAGGAGAGGCGCGCCACGCGGTCACACTGGAACAGGAGGGAGATCGCCTGAGCGGACGGGTTCGCGGGCAGTTCTCCTCCTCGGACGTACAGGGGACCGTTCGTGGAACGGAGATCGAGATGCGCACGGTCTTGCGCCACGAAGCCAGTTCGGTATCATACACATACACGGGAAAAGTGGAAGGAGACACCATGAGCGGCACCGTGGACCTTGGTGAATTCCGGACGGCGGAATGGACAGCCAGGCACGTGGGGTAGCACGTTTGATTGCGGATTGCGGATTGCGGATTATAGAATGGACGACGAAAACCACGAAAGACACGAAAACATATCCGTAGATCAAGCCGATCTTTCGTGGTTTTCGTATATTCCGTGGTTGGTGTATAGTATTGTGGCGGACTAAGTACACGTTTTCATAAATATTATGGCTTAACGTGATCATATGAGATTCTTCGGCTACGCCTCAGAATGACGGCGTTTGTCACTCTGAACGAAGTGAAGAGTCTCTATTAGACCCCCCAAATACGTCACCGAACTTACGAAGCAGAGTACTAAGGCGGCGAGCTGTCCCATCCTGCCCGAACGAGAAAGGAAATACCTATGGCCGACAACCGGGTTCCCTCCTGCGATATGCTCCTCAAGGACGGCCATGTAATAGATCCGTCCAATAACATCGCCGGTCCCATGGATGTGGCCATCGCGGATGGCAAAATCGTCTCCGTGGTCCCGGGTCTCTCCGCTTCGCTGGCTGAAAAGACCGTGTCCGTGGAGGGACTGTACGTGGTGCCGGGCCTGATTGACCTGCACGTCCACGCGGGCGGGTATCAAGGGTGGTTGTTCCCCGATGCCCACGCGCTGCCCAACGGGGCCACGACCGTGGTGGACGCGGGCGGTACAGGTTGGAAAAGCTTCGAATCGTTCAAGGAGGACCTCATCGCGCACTCCAAGACCCGGGTGCTCGCCTTCCTGAACATCGTGGGACCGGGTATGCTGGGTGCGGTGGAACAGGACATAGATGAGATGGACCCTGTGTCCACGGCGGAGATGATTCAACAAGTTCCCGATATTTTGGTGGGCGTGAAGACGGCCCACTTCGGAGGTCCGGGATGGGAGGCCGTGGACCGAGCCGTTGAGGCCGGGAGCTTAAGCCATACGCCGGTCATGGTGGACTTCGCGCCCAAGCCCACACGTACCTACGAGGATTTCCTATTAAAGCATCTACGGCCGGGGGATATACACACCCACATGTACGCCAAACACATCCCTATACTCGACGAACGGGGCCGGGTCCATGCATACGTCCGGGAGGCCCGGGACCGAGGCATCCTCTTTGACGTGGGACACGGGGCAGGCAGCTTCTGGTTCCGGATCGCGGTCCCGGCGCTGAACCAGGAGTTCGGGCCGGATACCATCAGCACGGATCTGCATAGGGGGAGCGTGCTCCGCTCGAATGCACACCTGATGCCCGTCCTGTCCAAGTTCCTCAATATGGGGATGCCGCTGCAGGAGGTGATCACTCGATGCACGACGACACCGGCGCAGGCGATCCGACGTCCGGAACTGGGCACGCTGAGCGTGGGAGCCGAAGCGGATGTGGCCGTGTTCGAGGTGCGGGAAGGGGATACGAGATTCGTGGATTCAGGTCACGCGCGGCTGCGAGGCACGCGTCGGTTGCAGTGTGTATTGACCCTCCGGGCCGGGGAAGTGGTCTGGGATCCAACGGGCTTAGCCGGTCTGGATTGGGAGTCCGCCGGCAGGTACGAGTTTCTTTGAACGGTGCTTCGCTCGTAAGATGATGTCCACAGCGAAGGAGGAAGCCATGTCCCATATCATAGGAAAGCAGGAAGCGGCATTGGGCGACGTTACGGTCGAGCAGTTCGTGTCGGGGAAACCCCATAAGGGCAAGGTGCTGGCTGCCGTGCAGGCGCATGCGGACGACATCCCATTCTTCTGTGCGGGAACCGTCGCCAAGCTCATCGAGGAAGGCTACACTGGCTACCTCATCCAGACCACCAACGACGAAAAGTGTGGCCAGACGGACAGCATCGGCGAAACCGTGCTGAGCAACGAGCGTGAGGTCGAAGCATTGGCCAAGGTTCTAGGGATCGAGAAGGTGTTCAACCTGGGATATCGAAATCACCGTATGGACGAGGTGTCCCCCACGGAACTGCGCGCCCGGATGATCTTCCTCTTTCGCGCGCTCAAGGTGGACACCGTATTCACCTTCAACCCCTGGGGGCATGGCGAGGAGAACCCGGATCACTGGATGACCGCTCAGGCCGTGGAAGCCGCACGCTGGATGGCGGGCATGGGCAAGGACTATCCGGAACAGGCGGCAGCCGGCATCAAGCCTCACACTGTAAGGGAGTTGTATTACTGGGTCGCGCGACCGGGCCAGCCGTACAACCGCGTGGTGGACATCAGCGCTCAGATACGCAAGAAGGTGGCTTCCATGAGCGTGAATAAATCGCAGGGTCCCGCCGGCTCTTCGGGATCTCGGCTCAAGGACAGACTGGCCAAGCAAGGTCTTCGTCTGCCTGCGTTAGGCGATGACGATGAGACCACAGATCGCGAGTACATCAAGTTGTTCGGTTTGAAGGGATATGGAAAGCTGGGCCGGGAGTATGGATTGAAGTATGCGGAGCAGTTCTACTATGTCCCCTCCGGTGGCGATTTCATTGGCTCTACGGATCGGGCCGATATCGAGGACTACATCGCCAAACACGCGGTGCCCATCGAATAGGACTGCTCGATCTACCGCTGGTACCTCGATCGTATAGGAATTTCCATTTTTTGTCTAACCAGATCCGCATCGTCATCCCGACCGTGTATGCCGCTGTGGACTGACGTTCATAATTCATAATTTACAATTTACAATTCACAATTGATTATTAACTCCACCTGCATTATTCATACACTTCAGCTATGGAGGCCGGAAAATTCAGGAGGCCAAATAAACCCGTAAACGGGTAACTCCGACGCCCGATGAGCCGGAGGCCAATAGAGAGATGGAGTTCCCGCTTTAACGGTTTATACCCTGGGTTATTCGCAAATCGGTGGTTTCATGCCCAGTTTCAGGCTTTACTCAAGCCTTCTCGAAAACCGAGTTTTAAAACCAAAAAATTCAAAATGCCTTGGGACGCAAGTCTAAGGAAAAATTCTGTCCGAATTCATGAATTAGGCAGGTCCAAATTGTGAATTGTGAATTGTGAACGACTAATTGTGAACGAAACCCTTGCCTTCCAATTTGATCTTCATTTTACTATCGGATACTTACAAAAGCCCGCCCGAAGGGCGCTAAGTCCGTGGCGTGCAGGAGCTGCGCTCTGGGGAGTGCGCATTAAATCGTCCCACCACACAGAAAGGACAAACGAACATTATGACCTTAAACGTAAAGAAACGCGGGCGCTTGACGTATTA
>JAUWMS010000108.1 GCA_030613045.1 Candidatus Latescibacterota bacterium
GTTCGTCTGATCATACATGGGCTGCTCCATCTAATCGGATACGATCACGAAGAAGGAGGAGAGGCGGCGAAGCGGATGCTGAAGGAGACGGAAGCCGGCGTGGAGCAAGTGCTCAGGGCTATGGACATCATTCCCTGAATCCTTCTGGCGCACCACGGATCAACCGAGTATTTTCTATCTCTTCAGCCACTTGCAAAAGTCCGAAAAACGAGAGGATGCCACTGAGTTTTTGGCGACAACACGGCTTTATTATTGTCATTGCGAGGCACGAAGTGCCGGGCCCCATCTCATCTGAGGAAATTTTTGCAAGTGGCTCTCTTGGATTAGGGTGTGCTCGGGGTCTCCGTGTTTTCGAGGGTTGGCTTACTCTGCACGACAAACCCGCAAGGCCTCTTTTTTTTGACAAGGTTTGTATTCAGGAATCCGCCAAATCCGCGTAATCCGCGGTTGCGTTTATGGGTTGCGGCTCCGCCGCGCTCTGACCTCCACGTCTTTTGCGGGAGAACTTTAGAGAAGAAAAAACAGAAAGGAGGAAACGTGCCCGGCGACTTCTCCGCTCTCGGATGAGCGTCAAGGGGAATGCGAACCCGATGTGATTGAGAACTTCTCCAGCCGGGACATCAAGATTTTGGAACCTGACTCTATTGCGGAAGGCATGATCTTCGTTCTAATGCTGTTGGTGACGGGCGTTTTGTCGAGTGCGGAGCTTGCGTTTACTTCGCTATCCAGATCCTCTCTGGAAAAAATGCGAGACGAGGGCAACAGGGGCGCACGATGGATTCTCCGGATCTATCGCCCGAAGCGCAAAGCGCAATTGATGCTTGCCATCGGAAAAGGTATAGCCCTGGTGGTGGCCACCGGCGCGGCAATCCTTCTCGTCTCCGGAAGCACGTTGGGCCGCTCTCCAGAACTGAGATGGGCGATTGCAGGAGGGGTGACGGTTGGTTCTTTTTTGTTCTTTGAAAACGTTTTTCCCCGGATCATCCTGAACGACCGGGACGAAACCTCCATCGTGCGATTCGGAAGAATACTCATCGCACTCTATTTCGGACTCTGGCCTCTGACCGCTGTGTTGGATTGGATCTCCGGCCTCTTTTCAAAGGAAATGGATTCTAAGGAAGCGAAAGAAGAGGAGCTAAAAAACATCGTGGAGTCGGAAAGCGAGGAAGGGGTGATCGAGGAGGATACCAAAGAGATGATCCACGGTATCTTCGAGTTTTCCGACACCACCGTGCGGGAAGTCATGGTGCCTCGGATTGATATGGTGTGCGTCGAGGATTCGGCGGATTTGGAGGAGTTGGTGAAGTTGATCGAGGAGACCGGGCATTCGAGAATTCCCGTGTATAGAAATCGCATAGATGACATCCGGGGGATTATCTATGCCAAGGACCTGATTCGGATCCCGAAAGAGTTGACTTCGTGGAGCCTTGAGCATGTGCTGAGGGAGGCCTATTTCGTTCCGGAGAGCAAGAAGATCGCCCAGATGCTGGCGGAGTTCCGGCGAAAGCGGATCCATCTTGCCATTGTAGTGGACGAATACGGCGGGACGGCCGGATTGGTCACGATGGAAGACCTGATCGAGGAAATCGTGGGGGAAATTCAGGATGAGTACGACGAGGAGGAACAGTACTGGCGCTGGTTGGAGGACGGCGTCTTATGGACCGACGCCCGGATTGACATCCACGACTTGAACGAACTCCTCGATGCGGAGCTTCCGACCAATGGTTTTGAAACGTTGGGTGGGTTGATTTACGAACAATTGGGACGCATCCCGGAGAAGGGGGAAGTCCTGACGTTCGAGGGCCTGTCTATGAGTGTGGAAACCGTTTCCGGACACCGGATTTCCAAAGTGAAAATTGTGAAGGAGCGCGCTCAGGAAGGAAAAAGCGGGGAAAAAAGAAAGCCATAACTTCTTGAGATGAGGAGTAATACAACCGTTTGAAAGCATGTATCCCGGGGGTTTCGAGAAAAATGTCTTGACAAAAGGGGAAAAAAGTGTTTTATTTAAGACTCTTTTGAGTCGCTAATGGTACCGCGGGGTGGAGCAGCTTGGTAGCTCGTTGGGCTCATAACCCAAAGGCCGCAGGTTCGAATCCTGCCCCCGCTACCAAAAAATAAGGTCCGTAACCCCCCCCAATGGATTACGGACTTTTTTTGATTTTGTCCCACGCTGTGTTTCATTTCGGCGTTGACAAACAGGAGCGATTGAAGAAAAGGAGAAGCCTATCGTCGTTCGCGAAGGGTTTGGGTTTCGTGTTTGAAGTTGACAAAAGAAAATTTTGTTGTTATATTTGTGTGATCAGGAAACCAAACACCTGGCGGACGTTGTACGCAGTCACTGCGCAAAAGGCTCATCGTAAGTCTGGGCCGAACGATCATGGCGCGCCGGGTGGATATACCCGGCGTTTTTTATTGGAGCGGAGCGATGAGAAAAAATGGGTTTCCAACGCAAAGGCGCGAAGAACAGAGCGTGACTCAGATAAGGGAACGGCTGAAGTGGAGACGAGGCTTGTCGGACGTTTTTGATCTCATCCTGTCTTTTCTCGGCTTTTCTCCGCAACCGCTGCGCCTCTTCGGAAGTTTCCCCCTTTTGACGATTGGCATAGCATGGCCTCTCGTCGCGGCGGGTCTGTTGCTCCCCGTATGCGGCGCGTATGGGGCCGGGGTTCAAGTCCTCTCGTGCGACGAGGGGCGGGTGCGCCTGATGTACGAGCCGGGCGTGCTGGAACGAACGACCCTTCACACGGACTCCGGACCGATGGATCGGATCCGGATCGCGGGCGCGGGACAGATGAGCCGGGAGGGGTGGCCGGCGGTTCCGGCCCAGCGCGTGTTGGTGGGCATACCGTTGGATGCGGAGGTGCAGGTGCGTGTGGTGGAACTCTCCTCCTCCGTGGAAGAAGGATACCGGGTGGCTCCGGCGCCGGGTACGGAAGCGGTCGGTACGGATGGAGACCGCTTTGTAGTCGAACGGTACGTTCGGGACGAAGCCGCGTACCGACAGAATCGCTTCTGGCCGGAAGAGGCCGTGACCGGGGGGAAGCCCAGTTTTTTACGACATCAGCGTGTGGTGGAACTTATATTCTACCCCGTGCGTTTTCATCCGGTGCGTGGAGAAATTCTGCGTTGCGAGCGGATGGTGGTGGACGTGCTCTTTCGGAGCGTGGGGGATGAACCCCCAATCCGAAATCCGAAATCCGAAATCCGAAATAATAAGGGCGAGGAGACCTTTTACCGCGGGATTATAGTAAATTACGAGGGCGCGCGGAATTGGCGCCGGATGAGGAAAGCGGAGAAGGTGGCGGCGCGTCCTTTTGCATCGGGAACCTGGGTGAAGATAAAGGTGCTGGACGACGGGATGGTTCGGGTGACGGGCGCGGATCTGCTCGAAGCGGGGGTCAGCCTGAACGGAGTGGATCCGAAGACGATCCGAATATACTACGGCGGCGGACAGATGCTGCCCCGCTCGGCGAAGGCCTTGAGAAGAGAGCGGATGGAGGAGATGGCGATTCTCGTGCAGGATGGGGACGACGAGCGGTTCGATGAGGCGGATTATGTTTTGTTTTATGGGAACAGCGTGGATGGGTGGACGTACGATCCGCTCCGGGAGAATTTTGAGTATCGCCTCAATCCCTACACAAGGGAGAACTGCTATTGGCTGACCTTCGGTGGCGGCGTGGATGGCAAGCGGATGGAGGAGCGGGACGGGCGTCCGGCGGTTTCCGATCCCATTGTGCCCGAGACGTTTCGGGCGCGATTTCATGAGGAGGTGGAGCGGTTCTGCGTGGAGGAAAATTCCGGGATTGAGTGGTTCTGGGATACCTTTCAACTCAATGCGTCTCAATGGATTTCAAAGAAGTATTCCTCGCTGATCTATCATGTCTCGGATGCGGAGCCGGCAAATATCCGAATACGGATGATCGGAAAATACGGCGATCGGGTTCCCCTCCGAATTTCGATGAACGACGAGACGGTGGGGACGGTGTACGTAGTAGGATCGAACCGCGTTGAAGTAGCCTGTCCCGGGAAACTTTTGGATGGCGAACTCGAAGAGGAAGGCGCCAATGTATTGGGGATCCATCAGACCGAATCGGACGATACGGAATTGCGCTTCGATTGGTACGAGATCGAATATTCCAAACGCTTCGTGGGACGCAAGGGCGCGTTGTATTTCACGTGGATGGACACCTGCGGAACGCCCGGGACGGTGTTGGAGGTTCGGATGGAGGGCTTCGGGGAGGAGCGACCGGAGATTTTCGATGTATCCGATCCCTTCGATGTGGAGCGGATTTCAGATTTTTCGTACGATTCGGATTCCGGAAAGGCCGTTTTTCAGGATCCGGTGTCCCCGGGCGTGATGAAGGCGTACTACGTGGTTGCGCCGTCTCGGTGGCGATCGCCCCACCGAATCGCCGTGGATGCGCCTTCCGATCTGAAAGGGATTTCGGGGGCGGACTATGTGATCATCACGCACGAAATTTTTTATGAGCAGGCCCTCTCTCTGGCGCGCTGGCGGGAGGTGGACGATCGCTTCGACGGACCGCTGAAATCCGTGGTTGTAAAGGTGCAGGACGTATACGACGAGTTCGCCTGGGGCTTGTTCGATCCGACCGCCCTTCGCGATTTTATCAGATACGCTTTTGAGCATTGGACGCCTGCGCCGCGTTTTGTGCTGCTGTTTGGAGATGGCGTATTTGACTACAAAAACAACTCGCGCACCAGTCCGGGGAATTGGATTCCTCCTTACGAGGAAGGCAGAAGTACGACCGACGATTGGTTCGTGCGCATGGACGACGGTTTGTTGCCGGACATGGCAGTGGGACGGATCCCGGTGCAACGGGTGGAGGATGCGGAAACGGTTGTACGGAAGATCGTCGAATACGAGCGGAATCCGTTGCGAGGCCGCTGGCAGAACACCGTGCTGATAGCTGGGGACGACGAGAGCGTGGCCGGAGGACACGGGAATGAGATTGACTATACGGTGGACAGTGAAGAACTTGCGCAGCATTATATTCCAAAGACGCTGGATCAGGTGAAACTCTACCTGATGGAATACGAGATGAATTCGTTCTGGAAAAAGCCCGAGGCCAAAGCCGATCTGATTGCGGCGATCAATCAAGGAGCATTGCTCTTCAATTACATGGGACACGGCAACTACGATGTGATCGCCCACGAAGACCTCCTGCGCGCCTCTACGGATATTCCGCTGCTGAAAAACGGTCGAAAGCTGCCGCTGGGCTATTCGGCTTCGTGCAGCAACGCCCATTTCGACCATCCCATCAAGGTTTCGCTGGCGGAGCGCTTGCTGATCACCCCGGACGGGGGCGTTGTGGCGATGATCGCGGCGACCCGGAAATGCACGCACGATTCGAATTTCAATTTGAACAAGCTCTTTTATGAGAATTTGTTCCCGGAAGAGGGCGGCACGGAGCGGATCGGAGTGGCCTTGATGCGCGCGAAATCTCAGACCTTCGACCTCCGGAATACGACTTTGTATAATATCTTGGGCGATCCGGCGATGCGCGTGGCGATGCCGGAAAAGACCGTGCATCTGACGGTGGAAGACACCCTCCGGGCCTTAGATGAATGGCGCGTCGTGGGGATGGTGGATCGTGCGGACGCGGCGGCGGACTTCGAGGGACAGGTGTATGTTCAGGTGTGGGACTCTGCGAATCGGGTGCGGCATATTTCACACGGAGGAACAACAGTGCGTTACGAATTGCCGGGAGCCACGCTCTTCCGGGGCATTTTTTCGGTCAACGGAGGAGGGTTCGAGGCGGTGGCTCGGATCCCCAAGGGCATCACGTACGGAGGCGCCCTGGGACGGGTAAGTACGTTCGTGTGGAACGAACGGATGGACGGGGCCGGGGCGGTGGGTTCGCTGTGTGTGGCGGGGACACACACGACCTCGGTGGAGGACGAAGTGGGACCGACGAGCACGCTGGGATTTAAGGGACAGGAATTTTTCGACGGCGATTTCGTCGAGCCTTCGCCGGTATTGGTGGCCACGATTGAGGATGAAAGCGGGATCAATGTCACCGGAGAGATCGGTCACGACATAGAGATCCGGGTAAACGGGAAAGACGGGGAGGTGTACAAAGTCACCGAATATTTCGTGGCGGATGGCACGTATCGCAAGGGCCATCTGGAGGTTCCGATCGGGAGGCTGAGTACGGGCACGCATACGATTGCGCTGAAAGCCTGGGACAATTTCAACAATTCTTCGCGGACACAGGTGACGGTTCAGGTAGCCTCCGAAGCCCAGTTGAACCTCACGGACGTGCTGTGCTTCCCCAATCCGATGCGGAGGGAAACCACGTTCACGTATCGGTTGAGCGACGTAGCCGAAGTGACGATTAAGCTGTACACGCTGTCGGGCCGTTTGATCGAGACGATTCCCGGCGAAGGACGGCTGGGATACAATCAAGTGTTGTGGCGGTCGGAAGAGGAACTGGCGAACGGGGTAGTTCTTTTCAAAATAGCCGCACGGGACGCTCAAGGAAGGCAGGCGGAGAAAGTGGAGCGACTGGCGGTGGTTCGGTAAATCATGGTCATGAGTCATTCGTCATCGGGAATCAGTGCCCCACCACTCCTCCTAATGACAAATGGCGAGTGACGAATGACTCATTTCACAAAAGGAGGAATTTTCATGAAGCGAATAGCATGCTTGCTGGTGATGATGCTCGGATTGGTTGCGTTTGGCTCGGAGGCGGAGGCCACGAATGAGAGTCAGGCGGCGGTGATTTTTCTGTTGATCCAGCCGGGAGCGCGGGTCGGTGGGATGGGGGGATCCTTCGTGACGCTTTCGGAGGACGCGCTGGCCACGTACTACAATCCGGCGGGATTGGCGGGACAACAGGAACGTCAGTTGACGTTTATGCACACGAACTGGCTGCCGGCGCTTGTGAGCGATCTGTACTACGAATTTTTTGCGTATTCGCAGTATGTCGAGGGATGGGGAAATATCGGAGCGAATCTGATCTATTTCAACCAGGGCGAGCAGATCCGGACGGATGAGCACGGAAACGAGGAAGGGACGTTCATGTCTTACGATATGGCCCTCTCCCTCTCGTATGGCGCGAACATCTCCCGCGACGTGGCGCTGGGAATCACGATGAAGGGCATTTACAGCCACCTCTCTCCTTTGGGAGCGGGCAAGGAAAAGGGAGAGGGAATCGGGAAGTCCTTTGGTGTGGACGTCGGGGTGTTGTACCAGCCCCCGGTGCAAGGGCTGAAGTTGGGGGCGACGTTTCGAAATATGGGTCCGAGGATTTCGTACATTGACGCGCGCCAGGCGGATCCGCTGCCTCTGCACTTCGTAGTCGGGGCATCCTACCAGGTCCTGGACACCGAGTTTAGCGATGTGCTCGCGGTGCTGGATCTCTACAAGCCATTGGTGAAGTCGGAGGGATCGTTCTTAGAAGCGCTGGCCACGGCGTGGACGGATGAAGAGTTAGGGGATGACTTCGACCAGA
>JAUWMS010000209.1 GCA_030613045.1 Candidatus Latescibacterota bacterium
CCCGCTCCCGATTTCACGCGCCCGCAATCCTTTGCCATGGGCTCCAAGGTCCGCACCACTGTGGTTCCGACGGCTACGATGCGCCCCCCGGAGGCTTTGATTCGAGAGATACGCGTAGCGGCGGCTTCACCCACCTCGTAGTATTCGGACTCCATCGGGTGATCTCTCGGATCCGGCGCAGTGACCGGTCGAAACGTTCCGATCCCCACGTGCAGAAGGATGGGGACGATGGAAACGCCCTTCTCTCGTATCCGATCCAAAAGCTCCGGCGTAAAATGCAATCCGGCGGTGGGAGCGGCCACGGCTCCCGATTTGTTTGCATAGACCGTCTGATAGCGCTGAACATCGGAGTCCTCCGCCTCCCGATGGATATAGGGTGGGAGCGGCATCTTCCCGATGTCCGCAAGCGCGTCCTCAAACGATCCATCCGTTTCCTCGAAGCGAACGACGCGTCCTCCGGCCTCCGTACAAGCGGTCACCCCGCACCGCAGTCGTCCGCCTCCGAAGCTCAGACGGGTTCCAACGGGAATCCGCCGTCCGGGCCGCACCAACGTCTCCCACGTAAACTCATCCCGTTTCCGCAGGAGAAATACCTCGACGCGCGCTCCGGTGCCTTCCTTTTCGCCCAGCAGGCGGGCGGGGAAAACCTTCGTTTCGTTGAGGACTAAGGCATCCCCTTCGTTCAGATAGGAGACCAGATCTCCGAAACGGCGATGTGCAATCTCGCCGGACCTTCGGTTCAGCGCTAGCAATCGGGACTGATCGCGTTGCGCCGCCGGAACCTGAGCGATCAACTCCTTGGGGAGCGTGTATTCGTAATCCGATAATTTCATAAGAGCAAACCTCAATCGCCCTACTTTGGCGGCCGTTCCTACAATAAAATTCGCTCCCCGTCCGGTGCAAGTGCTCCCTGCGGCGGACGTAGCCAGGCGGGCTTCATTGTCCACGTCTGCAAGCGAGCCAGCTCGGCCATCTGATCGCACGTAAAGTCCAGCGGCATCGCCCAATGCTCTCCGATGGCGCGCCGGATCCACGCATCCACCTCAAAGGCTGCGTCCGGATACCGAGGCGTCGCCTGGACTCTCAGCCGCTCGTAACGCTCGTAGCGCGCTTGAGCCTGATAGCTCCTTGCAGCCACCAGAGCAAACTGCCCGATGCCGATGCGTGCGTTCGCGGTGTGCACGTTCGCAGGCAGCCCCCCCTCTTCGGAGACATGCGCTGTCACCTGCCGACACAGAGCGATGACCTCCTCGTGTGTCACCGTATCCTGCTCGATCCCGATGGCGGGGAGAGACTTCGGCCCAAGCACGTTGCGCCGCTGCACCTCGCCCGACAGGTCACGGTGCTCCTCCGCATGGATCAGCGATTCCGCAAATCCGCAGACCATCTCCGCAGGCGAAAACGCGGCCTGAAAGATCGGCTTCCCCGCCCGCTCAATCGCATCCGCGTACAGCGCCAGCACGTCCCGCCGGATATGCGACGGCTGAGCCGAAAACAGCCGGGTCGCTTCCTCGATGCCGACCACCTCCACATCCGGATGATCGCGCAGCATCTCCATAAGCCTCCGAAAGTTGCCCTTCGCCCTCGCCTCCTCCTCCGGGGACTTCACCCCATAGAGCCATCCGAGTTCCTGAGGCGTACGCGTTCCCCCGCCGGCCAGCACGTAGTGCTCCTGCCATCCTCGCGTCATCACCCGCACCGGATGACAGCCGAAGACAGTGACGTATTCAAATCCCCGCTCGACCCGATCCTGCACGATCTCGTCCATTTTGCTCAACCGTTCCTCGAAGATCTCGTCGCGGCTGTAAATCGTGTCCCAGCCTTCCACGATGCATGTCTCCGTGCCCACACCATGAGGGAACGTCAACGCTCCTGCATACCACGTAGGCTGATCGTACCCCTCGATCCGGGCGATGCCGTACATATAGGAGATGCCACGCTCACCGGCCACCGCAACGTGCTGAGGCGCAAAATAGGCGTTGTGCCGGGAGAATGCGACCGGTTCACGGCCGAACACGTCGGAAAACTCTTCGGACACGCGGGCTTCGTAAGCACGCATCGCCTCCACGCCGTCGTCCCATCCCTTGTCCTGCAAGATCTCC
Organism: Candidatus Latescibacterota bacterium; assembly: GCA_030613045.1. Lineage (GTDB taxonomy): Bacteria > Latescibacterota > 4484-107 > 4484-107 > 4484-107 > 4484-107. Next base: position 2,103 of record JAUWMS010000209.1, read on the forward strand.
GGGATCAGGGGATGCCGGTTGCCCTGTCCGTGCGATGCTAAGTCATGCGCTGTCATTCGCTCGATCACGTCCACCCGTCCGCGATCTTTGAGCGAACGTAATTTCTCCCCCATCACAAAAAAGGTGCCGCGCAAGTCACAATCGCTCATAATCTCAGCCAGCCAGCCCGGGACATCGTCTATACGATATTCGGGTGGAAAAAAAATATCCTCTGTGTCAAAGGCCAGAATTGCGTACATTTAGGAACCTCCTGACTTTGCCGTGATGATAGATTCAACACCGAAGGACCCTGAAGCACACCGAAAACCGCAGCAGAGGAGCAAGGAGGCTTGGGGGCTCTCCGGCTCCTCAACTCCCCTGCTGCTGTTTCGGTAATTCAAAGTTTGCCTTCTTTATGTAGCTAAGTGCAAAACTCGTGTTATGAAGGCCTTCTTTCATAGTCTTCTCGGCGAACTCTTTTTCTGAAATGCCATGTCCGCGGCGAGAAATGGATTCTAATTACACTTCCCAAATACGAACCAGGAAATCAGGATACTCGAAAGTGAACTCGTTTTGCGTTAATCGTATGGCTTGTATCGCTTCACCAAATCTGTCAACTTGTGCATTCTTATGAATTACAAGTATCATATACTTTTCTAAATCTTCTTGAATTTTCCGTAATCGTATCAGATCATTCAACAAACTCCCTGATCCGGCACGGTTTATATGCTCTTCCGCTACGTCAATCCGTTGCCCTTCATCTATTGGTAAATACATATCAATATTGCTATGGCCGTCTATGTTCTTTTGGTAATAGTTCCAAACACCATAGACTTTAACCTCCGCCACCATCCGAGAGGGTTTCTCGCCGTACAAATCTGCTTTTGCTCTCGGTGCAATTTCAAACTCATTGACCATGAAGTCTTTATCCCGTTCAATGAGATGTCTGTAGAATTCGCCCTGTAACCAGCCCTCACGACATCCCGTCGCGTTGAGAACCACAGATAACGGTTCGGCGATAGAATTGAATACTTGCTCGAATAGGTCTATCCATTTCATAGTCTATTTCTCCTCAATCATTCAGCAAAAAGTTATTAGTTCATTGTGGCGACGACGGGCCCAGTGCCAAATGCCCAGTGCCAACTCTCTAATGACCAATGACTTTCGCAATCTTCCCCACATCCTGATAGGAGACGATAGGATCCGCGCCCTTTTCCAACAAGGCCCGATTGCCCAATGCGCCCTCCTGATTCTTCGAGTACTGAAGCACAAACAGCGGCTTTCCCGTTTTCTGCGCGGTGTTGGCCGTGTGCATCGTTCCGCTTTTCAGACCGCACTCCACGACCACAACCGCCCTGGAAAGCCCGACTACAATCCGATTCCGCGCCATCGCCGCCCCGACGGTCCATTGCACTGTGGGAAAAACCTCCGAAAGAATGGCTCCAGAACTCGCCAGACGCTCCCTCGTCTCGAATCCCGCATCCCGCAATCTGAAATGCAGGATGCCGTTGCTCAACACCATAATCGTCCGGCCCTCACCCGCCAGGGCGCCAAGATGTCCGGCGGTGTCAATCCCACGGGCGTACCCGCTGACCACAGTGATGCCTTGCTGAGTCAATCGTGTCCCCAATCCCCGCGCGATCTTCAGCGCGTATTCCGACGCGTCCCGCGATCCCACGATGGCCACGGCTCGTTCGTCCTCCGGCTTGATCCGGCCATAGACGTACAGAATCGGCGGCGGATGATGAACTGTTTTCAGGCATTTGGGATACGCCGCATCGCTCAGTGTCAGCACATAGATCTCCGCCCGTTCCAATTGCTCCATCAGTATCTCAATCTCCGTTAGACTACCTGCCTTCTGAAGAATCTGAACGGCTTTCGTCTCGGATACACGGGGAATTTTGGCAATCTCCTCTGCGGAAGCGCCGAACACCTCCTCCGGCGATCCGAACCGTTCGATCAGCTTTCCGTACGTGGCCGCGCCGATGCCGTCAACGCTGTGGAGGAGAATATCGTATCGTTTGTCCCACATTTGAGATTTTCCCTTGTTACCGTTCGGAGAAAAAATCCATCGCGCCGCAGATCCCTCACCCACTGAACCACTGATCCCACTGATGCTCCCACTGATAACACTGATCCACCACACCATCCCACCACCGCTGGCGGACGCTGAGGATCAGTGTCATCAGTGCCTATCAGTGCTATCAGTGGTTCAGTCTTCGTACCGCAATCCCCCCCACCCAAGCCCAAAACCAAAATTCATGAACCCATGAATTCATAAATTCAAAGGACTTATCGAAGGAAGGACGGCGGAGAACCTCTATCCGTTTGCCCTACATACTATGCGTCGTCCGCGTCAGCGTCAACGCCAAAACCGCCTTCGCGCCCGCGCCTCTCAATGTCCGGGTGCACTCGTTGAGCGTGGCTCCCGAATCGTACAAATCGTCTATCAGCAGCACCCGCTTCCCCCGAACAAGGTTTTGATCCGCCGCGCGAAACGCGCCCCGCACATTGCGGATCTTCTGTGTCTCGTTTTCCATCTCCTTCTGAGGCCGGGTCTGCCGCGTTTTCACCAACGCTTCGGGGGACCAGGGAATGCCGATCCGCTCCGACAGGGCGCGGGCCAGACGGGGCACGGGATCGTACGCCCGCTGCTTCACGGTGGAGGGCACGGCTACCAGAATCTCCATCTCCCGATACTTTTCATGTTCCCGGAGAAACTTCGCCATCTCGTCGGCGAGGCGATCCACCAAACCTTGCTCTCCTCCATATTTGTATTCGTAAGCCATCGAGCCGATCTTCGTATAGCTTCGCTTCCCGCGCTTTATCACCGTGTGATCGTCCAAAGCAAACCCCACGTCGAAGCGGCCCTTGAGGGATTTGTGGGATTGGGTGGTCAGAAAGCGCCGCACTGCGCTCCGATCCTCATCGGTGAAGACGCTGGGGCGTTCCCGGGAAGGATGGGACGCCAAAAGCTCCAGCACTTCGCGGCCAAACTGTTCGAGTTTCTTTTCCCCGATGCCCTTGATCATCGCAAGCTGGTCTGTATCCATCGGCCTCAATACCGCAATATTTTTCAGCACCCGATCCGAGAGCACCATATAGGGATCCGTCTTCAACTTATCGGCTGTCCGCATCCGCCACCTCCGAAGCTGATCAAAGATCCGCACAGCTCCGTCGTCCTCCAATTCCAGACTCTCCCGACGCCGGATCTCCAGCGCCTCGACCTCAGACCGCTCCAGAAACGCCCGCCCCCTGTCCGTCATCCTCAGCACCGGATAGTCGAAATCGTCGGGCTTGTGCTCGTCCAATAGTCCTTTCAGGACCAGCATCTTCGCGTGCTGACTTATCGCCTGCACCCTCAGAAACGGGAAAGCGTGATAGCTGGTCAGCCGATCCAGTTCGTTCTCCAGGATATTCTTGGCCTTCGATCCGGACAGAATCCCCGCTACCGCGTATTTTCCGATCCCGAATCGAGCCTCCGCCACAACAAGCAAAATCGCCTTGGTCAACAGGAGATCGTCGAAGTGCGAAGGACGGGGAGCGCGGTCTGTCTTTTTCTCCTCCGTTTTCATCGCCCGGCAATTATCG
>JAUWMS010000515.1 GCA_030613045.1 Candidatus Latescibacterota bacterium
ACCAAGCGTCTCGTCACCCCCTGAAGAAACCGGAAACAGGGAGGTATCACCTCGTCAGATATATTCGCAGTAAACTCCAACTCAACATTTTTGGCGAGCTTTTTGCTATGCCGCCTGACCTGCAGTACCAATACGTGGTGGCCACTGTGGACGTCAAAAAGCAAACGTTAAAAGTGTGCTTGGCCCAGAAGCAGGTTGCAGCTTACGAGTATCCCCTGCGTTAAAGTATGGGGTGCGGCGGTGTAACTCCAGTCGCCCTACAGGCTCCTTTCGTTGTACCGCCGCATATCATCCACGGAGAAGCTACAGAACGATGGCCTCGCAGGCGGAAGCTAGCTTGGGAAATACCGTTTGTCTACGATGTCTTGGCATACTTTTTTGTCCACGATGTCTTGGCACTTGTCAACTACTCACTACTCACTACTCACTACTCACTACTCACCACTCACCACTCACCACTCACCACTCCCCAAAATGGACTTTGATATGGGAAAGATCGTCATTCACGGCGGGCGCGTGCTCGATCCGGCCACCGGCTTCGATGCGGTGACGGATGTCTGGATCGAAGACGGGAAGATCACTCGTCTGGGCGACGGGGAGGCGGCGTCCGGTGTGGAGGTGATCCATGCCGAAGGACTAATGGTGGCTCCGGGTTTGATAGACATGCACGTCCATTTTCGGGAGCCGGGGGATGCCCACAAAGAGACCCTCGCCTCGGGCAGCGCGGCGGCGGCATCCGGCGGGTTCACCGCGGTGGCTGTTATGCCCAACACGAAGCCGGTGACCGATGGCGTGGAGCAGGTCCGGTGGGTGCTGGATCGGGCGCGGGGAGGCCCCGTCCGAATTCTTCCGATTGCCGCGGTGACCAGGGGACAACAAGGCGAGGCCCTGGTGGAGATGGAAGCGCTGAGGGCCGCCGGAGCGGTGGCGTTTTCGGACGATGGGCAGCCCATCGAGGATGAGGGGCTTATGCGGCGCGTTTTGACATGCAGCCGGGAACTGGATGCGCTGATCATCGCGCATTCGGAGATCAGATCGCTGAGCCGGGGCGGCTGCATAAACGAGGGGGATGTGGCGTCCGAACTCGGTGTAAAGGGCATCCCGCCCGAAGCCGAATCCCACATGATCGCCCGCGATCTGAAGCTATTGGAGGAGATCGGAGGCCGGCTTCACATCGCCCACGTCAGCGCGGCCGAATCCGTAGCCCTCATCCGTGATGCCAAAGCGCGGGGCGTTCCCGTAACGTGTGAGACCGCTCCGCATTATTTTACGCTGACCGAGGAGGCCGTGCGCACGTTTGGTCCGAACGCCAAGATGAGTCCTCCGCTGCGCACTGAGCGGGACGTGGCCGCGATCCGGGAGGGCCTGGCCGACGGCACGATTGACGTCATCGCCTCGGATCACGCGCCGCACGCGCCGGAGGAGAAAGCCCTTGGCTTGGAGGCGGCTCCGTTCGGCATTGTGGGACTGGAGACCAGTCTGGGACTGGTGCTTACCGAATTAGTGCAGCCCGGACTCCTCTCGCTTGCGGAGGCCCTCGCCAAAATGTCGCTCCGACCGGCCCAAATCCTTCGCGTGGAAGGCGGACGCATCCGGGAAGGTTGTTCGGCTGATCTGACTTTAATCGCACCGGACGAGGACTGGACGGTGGACGTCGGGCGGTTTCGATCCAAATCACGAAACACGCCCTTTTCCGGGCGCATCCTCCGGGGACGCGCGGTGATGATTTGTCGAGGCGGGGAGAAGCAGGTGAAAGGCAGGTAGCGGGCTGTTGAGTTCTCCGATCTCCGCGCCGAATTTCACGGGTCTTGAACGCGGAGAGGGCGAAACGAGAAAAGAAAGTGAGAAAATGAGAAAGTGAGACGGTGAGACCCTTGCACTTTCACAAGGAATTTTTTTCATCTCGTTCCCACGCTTCTGCGTGGGAACGCAGATTCGACGCTCTGCGTCACCGAAAGCCCAATTTGTACCCATGCAGAGGAGGCATAGATGAAGATCATCTTGGTGGTCGGAGCACGCCCGAATTTTATGAAGATCGCGCCGATTTTAGAGGAATTGAAAAAATACCCGGACAAATTCGACCCTTTTTTAGTCCACACGGGTCAGCATTACGACAAGAAGATGTCGAAGATTTTCTTCGAGGAGTTGGGCCTTCCGGAGCCGAATCGCTATCTCGGCGTGGGATCGGGGAGCCACGCGGCTCAGACGGCGAAGGTGATGATCGCCTTCGAGGAGGTGCTGACAGAGGAGCAGCCGGACCTCGTTCTCGTGGTGGGCGATGTGAACTCCACGGTGGCGTGCTCGCTCGATGCGGTCAAGCTGCATATTCCGGTGGGCCACGTGGAGGCCGGCCTCAGGAGCCGGGACCGGACGATGCCGGAGGAGATCAATCGGCTCGTGACGGATGCCATCTCCGATCTGCTGTTTACCACGTGCCGGGACGCGGACGAGAACCTGATCCAAGAGGGCGTTTCGCGGGAGAAGATCTTCTTCGTGGGCAACGTGATGATAGACTCTCTCCGAAAGTTCGAGGCGATGGCCGGGAAGTCTCCGATTCTAAATACGCTGGGGCTGGAATCTAAGGGATACGGTCGCGTGACCCTCCATCGGCCCTCCAACG
>JAUWMS010000545.1 GCA_030613045.1 Candidatus Latescibacterota bacterium
CGTGGCGCGCACCCCTTGCCCCTTTTGTGCCCCCCTCCGTGGACGGCACGCCCGGGCTTTTTCGCGGCGGTCATCTGACGGCTTTGGGCGGACCGAACGTGCTGGCTACTTTGTGCTGGGTGGATCATTCCGATTCCTCCCTCCCGTATTTCAATGAGGAAACGGAGGGATTGCTCGATACCCGAATCTTTTTGGCAAAGTCGGAGGATGATGGCGCCACCTGGTCCGATCCCATGATGATGGATGCCTCGCCCTTCGGGAAGCAAACGCCCATTACCGGCCCGACGCTTTTGCTGCCCAACGGAGATTGGGCGTGTCAGTTCGAGCTGAATAAGCCTTACTACGACCGGTCCGTGTGGCGGCATTCCTCCGTGCTGATGTTTTCCAGAGACGAAGGGAAATCCTGGCCGGAGCACATCATTGCGAGCAACGATCCGGAGAACCGGATCTTCTACTGGGATCAGCGCCCCGGGGTGCTTGCGGATGGAGCCCTGCTGGATCTTTTCTGGACGTTCGACAATCAGCTCGCGACCTATCTGAACATCCACGCGCGGAGATCTTCGGACAACGGCCGCACCTGGTCCGCGATATGGGATACGGGCGTTCCCGGTCAGCCCGCTCCTCCGGGTTCGCTTCCGGATGGGCGCATTGCGATGGTGTACGTGGATCGAACCGGCGTGCCGGTGATCAAGCTGCGCGTGAGTGAGGACGGCGGCAAGACCTGGCCGGACGGGACGGAGATCGTCCTTTATGGGGACGAAGAACATGCTCAGACGTGGAACAAGGGGGCCATGCAGGACGCATGGGCGGAGATGGGCAAGTTCTCCGTTGGTCTTCCCGCGCCAGCCCTCCTTGGAAACGGCGACCTGCTCGTGGTGTATTACGCCGGTCCCGAGACGGATCAAACCGATATTCGATGGGTGCGGGTCCGGGCCGACGAACTTTTTATACCTGGGGAATAGTCCTCCATTCCTCCTCTCCCCAATGAAAGGCTAAAGCCTGACTTCCGACGGGGCGGAAGTTATCATACCTTCAAAATCCATAACAGGAGCCGCACAACTGAGGAGAAAAGGAACATGAAGATAGCGCTCAGTATCGGCACGTCGGATGAAGAGGTCAAATTTGTCAAGCAATTGGGATTACGGCATGTGGTCAGCGGTCTTTCGGGCACGCCGTCCGGCATTCTGGACTTTCCCAGCCTGATGCGAACCCGGACCTTTTTCGAGGCCGCCGGGCTGACGTGGGACGTCATCGAGAACCTGCCAACGACGCATTACGATAAGGTGATGTTCGGTCTTCCGGGCCGGGACGAGCAGATCGCCAACGTGTGCACCTCGATCCGGAATATGGGACGCGCCGGAATCGGGGTGCTTCAGTACCAGTGGATGTTGCTCGGCGGACTGAGGACCGAGTACAGCCCCACGGGAAGAGGCGGCGCGCGCTATTCCCGTTTTGACTTGGAGGTGTCGCGGCGGATGCCTGCCGCGTCCATGGACTGGCTGGGCGACGGATCGTATCCGCATCTGCCCGACCGGGAGTTGGATGCAGAGGCGGTCTGGGACCATCTCATCTACTTTTTGGAGCGCATCGTGCCCGTGGCCGAGGAGGCCGGAGGCAAGCTGGCGATCCATCCCGACGATGCGCCGATCCCGTCGTTTATGGGCGTCGCCCGAATCATAACCAGCCTGGAAGCGTTGCAGCGCGTGATTGACGCGGTGCCCAGCCCGTGCAATGGACTGGGTTTCTGTCAGGGGACGATTGCGACGATGGCCGGTGTGGACGCGGTGGCGGCCATTCGGAACTTTGGGGGACAGGGAAAAATCTTCTTTGCGCATTTCCGCAATCCCCGGGGCCAGGTGCCGAAGTTTGACGAGGTCTTCCCGGACGAAGGGGATACGGACATGTTCGAGGCGGTTCGAGCCTATCGGGAGGTCGGCTTCGACGGGGTCATGCGCATTGATCACTGTCCGGGGGTGATCGGCGACAACGAGCGATCCGACCGCTCCTTTGCGTACCAGGTGGGCTACACCAAAGGGCTTATGCAGGTTGTAGAGGCGATGGATGCTTCGACTACGTCGAACGTGATGCGCGCTTCGACAGGGGCGAACGAAAAAACGGGCATGCAGCTTGGCTTGACG
>JAUWMS010000048.1 GCA_030613045.1 Candidatus Latescibacterota bacterium
AAGTTGTGATGCCCGAAAGTCCCTCTTATTCCAGACTGCCCGCAAAAATGAATCCCGCAGAGGGGACGCCTCTTCCTGAACTCCACGCTTACATAGCGTGGAGTTCTTTTTTTCCCTACAAAAAAACCCAACAGAACAACCTGTTGGGGCTTGACGCATCGGGAATAGCGGGATTTCCTCGTTCCCACGCAACACGTGGGAACGAGGCATCGATATAAGAGTCGCAAAAAAAATAACAGACAGGGCAACGTCCTTTACCGCTTTCGGCGACAAATCTATTCAGCCACATGCAAAAGTCCGAAAAACGCGAGGACGCCGCCCGGCTTGTAGCGGCAAACGGCTTTATTATTGTCATTGTGAGACGCGAAATCCCGAAGCAATCTCATCTGAAAATGGTTTTGCAGGTGGCTCTATTGGGAGGAAAATCTACTCCGCCTTCCCATCAATCGTCCCGACCTCGATCTTGAGATCTTCGCGCTTTATGATGCGATCCAGCCTGCCATCCCGAATCCATACCACCCGATCCGACACGTTCAGCATCTTGTGATCGTGCGTCGCCGAAATCACCGTTACCCCCGACTCCTCGTTCATCTCCCGCAGCAAATTGATGATCTCCGTCCCAGTAGCGAGGTCCAGATTCCCCGTGGGTTCGTCCGCCAAAAGGATGGCCGGATCGTTCGCCATCGCCCGCGCCACAGCCACCCGTTGCTGCTGTCCCCCGGAAAGCTCGTACGGCTTGTGCATAATCCGTTCTCCAAGTCCCACGCGCTCGAGCAACACGCCCCCCTTATCCCGGGCCTCGTCGCTCGTCAGTCCCGCAAACACCATCGGCAGCGTCACATTCTCCAGCGCGGTCATCACCGGAATGAGATTGAACGTCTGAAAGATATACCCGATCTTCCGACACCGCAGCCACGCCAACTCATAAGCGTCCAACTGCGCCACGTCCACCTCGTCAATATACACCTTCCCGGCTGACGGTTTATCCAATCCACCCACCATATTAAACAGCGTCGTCTTGCCCGAACCCGAAGGCCCCATAATCGAAATGTATTCCCCGGTAAAAATCTCCACACTAACGCCCTTTAGTGCCTCCAACTCTATGTCCCCCATCCGGTACACTTTCTTCACATCCTGCGTACGCACAACCGTCTGTTCCGCCATACCTCTCTCCTTCAAAAGATAGTCATTGGGCATTGGGCATGAGGCATCAGTGCCCCACCACGCCCCATAGTGTCTGATGCCTGATGACGAATGCCCCTTCTATTGGTCCACGCGCATCGCATCCACCGGCTCCATCCGGGCTGCTGTATAGGATGGATAGATCGCTCCGATTACCGAAAGAACCGAGCCGATCACAATGGCCAGCACTCCCCACTTGAGAATATCCAACGCGGGAAAATGGTCGAAGATCACGGTCCCGTAACTTCCCATAGACATCAGAATCGTCAGCAGAAATCCGACGACCACCCCGATCACCGTCCCCACCGTGCCCTGAAACGAGGACTCCAACACGAACAATTTGATAATAAACGAATCCAAAGCCCCGAGACACTTCATCGTCCCGATCTCCCGGAACCGCTCCGTCACCGACATCAGCATCGAGTTCACAATGCCCACCACACACACCAACAGAGACAGCACCACTAACCACGTATTCTTCGCACGCTCCTCATTCGCCGCCTCCGTTCCGGTCCCGGTCTCGATCCCCTTCCGCTGGAGCAACAGATTGATCTTCGCATCGTCCGCCCCTCTCAGACCATCCACGATCGCGCTGGACGTCCAGATGGACATCAGAAAGGCGATGGCGAGAATAATCCCACTCATCGTAATCAACGAGCGTCCGAGACGAATCTTCAGACTCTTCATGCTGATCTCCACTGCCTTGCTCAACGGCAGCACGATCTGCTGATCAATTTCCGCTCCTCCTGACTGCGCTTGTGTTGCCATATCCGAAACCCGATCTACAAAACCCGCCGATTAAACCTTGCCGCGAAGCCGCAAAGAAAACTGTAGGAATGGAGCTTCGTGCCTCGCTGATTTGCCATCGGCGCGTTTTGAAGGGAGCCTTTCTTCTCCCCTGAAGGATGGAGCAATGGGTTCGCCCTATTCAAGACAGGGCGCTCCAAGCTGCCTGTTTCCACGAAATAGTTGCTTCCGAAATCCGTCTATGTTACATAATGAAAAAGCGTGCCACCGATCCAGCACTGTCGCCGGTGTCAGCCGCCTTCGTCCCCCTGGCGCCGTACCGATAAATCGGATTCGATCTCGGACACGGCCCACGTATCATCCACCCACAGACCGATCAGCGCCACCTTGGGATAGCATTCAGGTGCAATAATTCGTTGATCGGTCCGGCTATCATTAGAATATTCAATCATTTTTCTTCGGCTTAACATACCAGTGCTTTGGCCCGTCCAGAAAGAGCGGTATTCCTTTTTTCTTGATCTTACGCAAATTTTTGATGTGAGCCTCACCGTGATTTGCTCTTAATTCATCTAATTTTTCACAGGTTTCAAATTCATCGCAAAGCCAGCATCCTTCCAGTTCTTTTTTCTCGCAGCATGTTCTTATTTTGCAGAATGGATTGCCGCCCCCGCCTCTGCAGGCACGCTTGCAACGGAGTTTTACCATGCCCCCCAGCACGTCGTAGCATTGCCCATAGTCCTTAAACATGCTGAAAAAAGACAATTGAGAGAGGGTTTCCGCGGTTTTGTCAAATCGGACGCTTCGCAATTCCTTTCTCAGATCTCTTGATAAGTCGGCAATTTTCCCAGTATAATTGGGGCATTCGCCGCAATACAAACCGCAGGGAGCAATCAGTTCCCTTTCGTCCGGCACTTGTATCATCCTCCATTTCCCTTACTGCTAACGGCTGCCATGACATGCGATGAATGGGGCGCTCGGTGCGCTATTCCTCGCCGCAGTCCATGGCTTTATTGGGCGCGTACTCTTCTCTCTCTTCGAGCAGAGTCAGTTGCCTCGACGACCCCCTGTCTGGGAGTCCATACATCGTTGAGATGGATTCCTCGAGTTTCTTCACGGCGTTCTCGTGATGAGCCAGAAACCACTCTTTGTGGTTCTTGAGATACTCCTCTCGGATATCGGGCCTCCGCAGATCTCGGGGAACCCTTTCCATTCTCGGGTCAATGCTGTCAAACCCGACGAAGGCGGCCCCAAGACGATCCCTGGTCATCGTGACGTAGTCGGGGTTGATTTCAATGCCAATGGCTCTTCGATTGAGTTGCTGGCACACGCGAAGTGTTGTGCCACTTCCCGAGAAGGGGTCGAGCACAAGGTCCCCTTCGTCCGATGAAGCAAGCACCATTCGTTCAATCAGTCCTTCCGGTTTTTGAGTCGGGTGGTTCTGTCTATTCCCATTGCAGTAATGCACGTGGGAGAATTCCCAGACATCACCCGGATTCGCACCACGCATGTTGTTTCGGTCCCGATAGTACTTCTGCGGTATGCGAACGGCATCCAGATTGAATCCGGTCGTTTGGGACTTCGTGAACATAAGAATGTCGTCGTGACGAGGAGAAAATCCCTTCGTTTTGCCTATGCCCTGCGTGTAGTGCCAGACTATCCAACTATTGAAGAACATCTGCAACTCGCGATCCAGTATGTCGTATAGATACGAGATGAAACGAAATCCCATGAATACGTACAATGTGCCTGACGGGCTCAGAACTCTCTGCGCCTCCCGTAACCAGTCCCTTGAGAAAGTCAGGTACTCGTCAAACCCCTTGATGTCGTGATTGTTGCCGTAGTTCTTACCGAGGTTATAGGGAGGGTCGGCAACCACAAGATCAACAGAAGATGCATCCAGCTTCCGCATCTCCTGAACGGCGTCGCCCGTGATGGTTCTAATATCAATCATCGGTCTTGATCCATTCGTTCTTTTTGGCGAGCTCCATCCACTCGTCAAATCCCTTTCGGGAGTTGATGAACTTGCGATCCAGTAACTGGCAGAACTCCCATGTGGTCCGCTTCGACAGCTTCACGTAGTGAATATCTCGAACTTGGAGTTGGCCACTACCCAATGCCGGATTGTAGCTCAGATCTGCTTTTGAGAGAAACTTCAAATCATAGGCATTGTGGGCCACCACCTCCATTATTCCGTCCATGAGGCCGGTCTCCGCGTTCTTCGTGGAATATACTCTGTGTTTCAAGGAGAGAATTATGAATATGTAGTCGGGATCTTCGACATACGCCGTTCTGATCCTTTTGAAGGACGTAATGTTGGGTGACTTGCCGCTCGACTCAAAATCTTCGGAAGTAGCTTTGACATCGACCTCGGCAGTGACGCCGGATTCCACCTTTCGCTTCTTCTTGAATTGGAGAATCACGTCGGCCATGTGAAGACGTTGCTGGGCCTCAACGTTGATTAAGTGGTACTTGTTATTTTTGTCCTCCATCACGTCGTGGAAAGTCTCATATGCCCATGCCTCTATAATGGGGCCGGCGATCTTGTTGATGTTCTCCATTGGAAGGCCGAGCTTCAGGTTCGTGTTGATGATGATTTGGTTGCGTCCGGCACCGATGGCTGCCTGTATTATGGCCTCAATAGTGTTTGTCACGAATTCGGAGCACTGATCGTAGTCCTCACACTGCTCAGGTTGCTTGAGATCGAGGTCATCATATTCCATCGGTCTATACTCCTGTTTTTACCTGTTCCTAAAAAGAGCCCAACTATCAATGATCCTGCCTGATCAAATCTGAAAACACTGCTCGTTTTGCGGGATAACACCCTTACTCCAACTGAAAGCATACCTTTTTGAGCTATTCTTGTTCAGCCTTGGGGTATCTAAAGTGCGTTGCTGTTCGAGCGTCGTACGATGATCCGGAACTCCGATCCGTGGTCGCCTCGCACATCCAACTCGACTTCTCCGTGACCGCGCTTCGCGTTGGGTACAATCCGCCGTCCGAAGTCCCCCGGAACCCTTTTCGGTTCCTGGAGTAGCTCGGCGATCTCCTGATCTGACAGGTGTTCGGCCATATTAGGCATCAACTCCGATTGCGGGCGCTGGCTCAAATTTGCATCACTTCGGCTCTCTGGAGTAGCCCGGCTTTCCGACTAACGGCACAAATCAGCCGCGCTGTCTTTTGCGTCGGCTGCATTTGCCCTGTTATAGTGCTATGCATCTCTTTCAGCTAAAAGTTTCTTTGCTTCTCTTAAATCAATTTTTGCATGATGACCATGTTTCTCTAATAAATGTAAAAGATTCGATCCATTCAATAAAGTTAGCGGTTTACCTTTTGCGAACTCATATGAATCTGGTCCATAATCAGCAGTAGAGACCAAGATACCCTTGGTAGCTCCTTCATTTACTACAGTACCATATAAATCCCGAACAGCAGAAACTCCAACTGTATTAGTATATCGTTTTGCTTGAATAACGATTTTACCACCTCGAATAGGATCAGGATCAAATGCAACTGCATCAACACCACCATCCCTGCTTGCTTGAGTTACCTTAACTTCACCACCACCAGCTTGAAATTCTTTCTCAAATAGTTCTCTAATTAGATGCTCAAAATCTTCCCAATCCATTGCCGCTATATTTGTTGTATTATCAATTTGATTAGCAACAGCATAGCTTTCAACAAATCGTTTATCAACTCTACTGATTTGTAAAATGGGTTGTATAGGAGTTAAGCTACTTAATTTGCTACTTGCAACACCTTTCAGATTTTTAAAACACGACTTGGGTTCAACATTTGACAGGTCAATACCTAAAAATTCGTCTTTCTTTGCTTGTATACTAAGAATACAATTATTTTCCTCCTTACCGGTAGCCTTGTTAATTGCTTTCACCCAGCCATTAAAAGAAATAGCTTCGATTGCATCAGCAACATCTGCTTCGAACAATTCGTGAATTGTTCGAAGAGTAATTTTGTACATAGCATCATCAAACATTTTATTTGTGCGGGATTGCGAAACATAGGATTCTTTTAACTCCTTCCTAGATACCATATATTTTACTTCTTTTACCTTGGGAAAGCATTCTATTGCTGGCAATTCATATTCTAAAATTAATATTTTGTTATCAGGATTATATTCCAGTTCAAAGTTTTTTGGGAAAGAATCTGGATATCCTGAATTATCCAAAACCATTTCACAGTATTCAATAATTGAATCATCATTCCGGCTTAAATATGATTCTTCCATTTGATCTATTTTTGCATTAAAATCAGTTTGCTTCTGTAAAAAGTTATTTTTTCGCTTCTCCCATTCAACGACATCGCTCTCCCATTTTTTCATTTCATCTTCGAAATCTTTATCCAACTGTTTATTGGACTTATCAATTGCAAATTCTTGTTTTTCCCAATCTGAAATTGCAGTTGAATATTTATTCTCAAATTCTTGAATTTTTCTTTCTTTTTTTGATTTGAATAGTTTTTCAAAAAAAGTTAAAACAGGGGTAAATTCGGAAGATTGTTTTTCAGGTCTGGGTGGATATTCTGTTTTTCTTTTTTTAGTTGGTTTAGCTGGTGATTTTTCCGCATATTTTTCTTTTTTCTTTAAGCTTTCCCAATCAACTCTATCGTCGATTGATAAAGTATGAGTAAGAAGGCTGTCAATTTGTTTTAGGGATTTGACCGCTGCTTCTGTTCTTGAATTCGCTTCTTCAAGGTTAGCTTCTTTTTCTGCATTGATTCGGCGTTTTGATTCAATGCTTTCCCATTTTTCAGCCCATTTCTGGGCTTGCAAATTTGCTTTGTTTTCCAGTATATCCATTTCTGGTGCAGAGATTAATTTGTGCTCTTTTAGTCCGTTATGATACATCTCCACTGTATATTTCAAGATACGTGTACCAGAGACATTCCAATAAGCTTGTGCTTGACCAGTTTGGATTTGATCTTTGCTCATTTTTTATCACCTCACAGGGACAACCCCCCTGTCACGCTATGCCCAACTCTCTCAATAGTTTCTTTATCTTTTTCCGCTGAGATTCTTTCTCCAGATCCGGTATTCTCTCTTGAATCAATTCGACAAATGCTGCCCTATTGGTTTCGTCAATGGCAACGAGCGCTTTCCCCGCGTACGTGGGAAGTTGTTTGGGCGGGCATTTCCGCAACTCGTTCATCAACAAGGGAAAGGTCCTGGCCCTGCATTCCGGGATTGCGGACAGGGACGATAGAATGCCCACTCCGCAATCCTTTGTTATTACCGAACCCTTGTCCACTGCTTCCACTATTCCGGGAAACAGGTCAAACACACGCATCGGCTCCACGCGGGCTATGCTATCCAAGGCAATCATGGCGCCCCATACGAGCCGGTTATTCTTATTTTGAAGCAGGCATCCGAAAGCACGGGTATGGGGTGCGATCAGGTCGGGATGAATATACCCGGTCTCGTAAAGTGCTTCGATGCAATCACTTTGAAGGTTCCTGTCCGCATCCCCAAGGTGCTCCACAAGCTCCTCAATGGCTTCGTGATCTTCCCGATCCGCAATCTCTTTTGCAAGATCCTTGTTCGGTTCTTTATCCCGTCTTCCGAGGGAACTGGACAGCTTTTCGAGGACGCTCATTTCTCTCCTCCATGGCTGCCTAAGACGTCGCGGCGATGTCCCGGTTGGTTCCGCTATTGATAGTAGGCGCTGTATTTTTCCAGTGCGCTGCAAATCGCTTCGATATTATCAAGGGGAACATCGTCCGCGATTTCCGCATTCAGCCAAAGTCCCCCCTCCGAAGCGCCAAGCACCTCAACGGCCTCACGGACATGCGCATCTATCTGCTCGGGTTTCCAGAACGGAAATTTCTGGCGATCCAGATCCAGGTTCACACACAGCTTGCCCTTGCACCTTTCCGCCAGGTTTTCCAGCCCGTTGGCGCCCACCTGAGGATTGACCACACGGACTCCGCAGTCAATGAGATCGGGGATGATCTCCAGAATATGGCCGTCCGTATGCATATAAACGTAGTGCCCGGCATCCCGAAACGGTTTGAAAATCCGCATGTAACAAGGCTTGAGGTACTTTCGCCACTGCTCCGGACAAATGGGCAGACTGTTCTGCATCCCCAAATCGTCGCCAAAATACACAATCGCCTCTTTCCCCTTGATTTGCTTCAATTTCCGATCCGCCTGCACGAGGTTGTATTGCAGCACCTTGTCAATCAGCATCTGCAGTTCAGGAGGCTCCTCCCCAAAGTCCACCATAATCTCATCAAATCCTCGAAGATCGGCGAGGCGGAGGAACATAAAACCGTGCGGCATATTATCGTCCTCCGCGGGTATTTCGAGTGTGCGCACGGCTTCTCGGGTGGGTACCGGATGTTCGGTGACGATGGCTTCCATTCCGGTCTTTACATTGCTCCACACGCATCCCCACACATCAACGTGTTTCCCCTCGATGTAAGTTCCCCGGCTCACTGCGTCGTAGTCCCTGTTTCCCGCATGCTGCTCGCCGAAGATCATCGGATGACGATGCACAATCTCATCGAGCGCTTCGCGGTGTTTTATCCACGCCGCCGGAAGAATGGAGACCGCGACCGGAATGCGCTCGGGATATTCCCATTTGATCGCCTTGATTCGGTCCGTTTCCATGCCCATAACCCGGATACTCCCTTGATGTTGTGACTGAGTCCCGTCCATCGAATTTGGCCCCATGGGGCAGCCGCAACCGGGGCGATGATCCATGCTTGCCCTTTGCTGCAGCGTGACATCCCGAATCCTATGAGCACGATGAAGTTTCCGCGGTCACGCTACATCCTCTGCCATGCTAAAAAAATGCAGTTCTCAGTATATAAAAGAAAACCCAAGATGTCAAGCTTTTTTTGAGCGAACCCGAATTTCTACCAAAACGTCCGATCCAGCACCAAATGACTCCCGTATCCCACGAGGGCCGCCAGAAAATACGGCAGTCCCACCCAGGTAGGTCGGCCCGTAAAATACATCGGCAGCACCAAAAAAGGAAGCGTCACCAACACGGCCGCCCAGATCGTATGCGTCCATCCCCGATGCCGTCCCACAATCGGGATCATAGCGAGCAAGCCCAATATGGCCGCCAACTGATGCAGCTTCCCAACGATCAACAGGATATCCGCCGCGAGAAAAATCCGATAGAACAAGCGCTGTCCTTTGCTGTCTGTGTCCACATCCGGCCACAGCGCCATCAACAGCGCAATCCCCAAAAGAACCAGCACCTTCCATCCCCAAAAAATGTTCAACCATTCGGGACTTCCCACCTTTTTCGACAGCGCGACCACCGCCCCGACCAATCCCACAAAAAACACCACACCGCCCCACAAATGTCCCCGATAGTCGCTCATCCCCTCTTCTTCCCCCTTCCCCATTGCCTAAATTGCCAGGATTTCAAAGATTTCAAAGATTGTCCACACCTCTAAGGGACTGTAAAAAAATAACCTCCCGCTTTTTAGTCTCTGGGTGGAATGTTTTGTTGCATCGGGATTTCGTAATCCCGATGCTCAGCCCTGGGGCATCTATGGTTCGGGAAAACAATTTCCCGAACCAGCCGGGAAGATTACGAATTGCGAGGCGAGCCTGCCCGCTCATTTTCTATTCTGCATTTTGCACTTTACATTTTTCATTCTGCAATTCACACTTCGCCGCTTCCTTTTCCGGTCCGATCCACACCGAATCCGATAGCGCGCTCTCTACATCCCCGTTGTCCAGCGCGGACACGGCATAGAAATAGCCCTCCCCGGACGATGCGTGATCCACCCATGAGGGTACGCCATCCGTGGTAATGTGGACCAGGTGTTCGGGTTCGTGGGGATCTATCGGATTGGGGGAGGAGCGATAGATGTTGTAGTACGCCGCCCGATCGCCGTCCGAAGCCGGGGAAGGGGCTTTCCAGGATACCATCACCTCATCTCGGGAAAGCCGCTGAACCGATACCTCCGACGGCGGATTCGGCGGCACATCGTCCTTCCAGGGCATGGACGGCACATTGGCGAGCGGTTTCCACACTCCGTTCCGCAACGCATCGAGGGTTCCCCCGCTGTCCAAATTCGCCTGAGAGAAGATCGCCGCTCCCTGGGTCTCCAACACTCTCGCCATGCGCAGTTGCCCCTCAATCTCCGAAAAATCGTCCGTA
>JAUWMS010000032.1 GCA_030613045.1 Candidatus Latescibacterota bacterium
GCTTTGAGGCCCTTTTCCCGAATCAAATCGTCCGTAACCACCGCGATCAGCGAGACCTTGTCCTTCAGGATCGCGCCGATCACGCCCACGCCGCTTTTAAGCGCGGTTCTCAGGGAATCGGCCATGTCCCGGAACGCCTTCATATCGCCGACTTCTACCTTCGACGCGACCACTTTGAAGCCCGCGACCGTGGAGGCGGTTTTGATCAGATCTTGCATCTCCGACCCGGCCGCCGTGCGTCTCATGCGCTCTAATTCTTTCTCCAACGCTTTGTTCCCGGAAAGAAGCTTTTCCACGCGATCCCCGAGTTCGGACGGGCCTGCCGTCAGGATTCGCTCCAAGTCGGAAAGCAAATCCCGCTCGGTACGGATCGCCTCCTCCGCGCCTTCTCCGGTCAGCGCTTCGATGCGGCGCACTCCGGAGGCAATGCTGCCCTCGGAGGTGATCCGGAAGAATCCGATCTCCCCGGTGGCCCCCACGTGGGTGCCGCCGCACAGTTCCATCGTGTAGTCGCCCATTTGCACCACGCGCACGATCTCGCCGTATTTTTCCCCGAAGATAGCCGTGGCGCCCATCCGACGGGCCTCATCGAGCGGCTTTTCGAAACAATCCACCCGGATATTCTCCCGAATTTTTTCATTGACCAACCGTTCCACGGCCATTAGATCCCGGTCAGAGATGGCCGAAAAATGAGAGAAGTCGAAGCGCAGCCGGTCCGGCGTCACCAGCGATCCGGCCTGGTGCACGTGCTCCCCGAGCGTCTGTCTGAGCGCACGATGCAAAAGGTGCGTGGCCGTATGATTCCGGGCCGTGGAAGCGCGCCGCCGGGTGTCCACCATGGCGCGTAAAACCGTTTTACCGCCGAGACCGCTGAGATCGCTGAGAACTGCGGAAATATTATTTATGGTGTTCTCTGCGTCCTCTGCGTGCTCTGCGGTGAGGCTTTCAGTCGTATCTCCTTTGACGAGACGCGCACGATGCACGGTCCCTGCTTCGGACGAAATCGTATCGAAGACCTCCAATTCCACATCGTCCCCAATGAGCGTTCCCCGATCGCCGACCTGTCCGCCCGATTCCGCGTAGAAAGGCGTCGCGTCCAAATTCAAATCCACGTCGTCGTCCCGCATCCGCAACTTCCGAATCTGAACGGAGGACTCCAGCGTATCATACCCGATGAACTTAGAATGCTCACCCTCCGATACAATCCGCCACTCGGCCTCCTTCGCCTTCGTCCCGGCAAACGTGGAAGCCGCCCGCGCCCGCTGCCGCTGCGCCTCCATCGCCTTCTTGAAGCCCGCCGTTTGCACCGACAGCCCCTTCTCTTGGGCCATCAACTGCGTCAAATCCAGCGGAAAGCCATACGTATCGTAAAGCTTGAACGCGTCGCTCCCGGGGATCACACGTGCGCCTTTGCCCTGCACGCTCCGGGCGATGTCCTCGAAAATCTCGATCCCCCGATCCAGCGTCTTCCCAAAACCCTCTTCCTCACCCTTGGTCACCATCGAAATCGTCTGCGCCTTCTCGATCAATTCGGGATACGCCGCTCCCATAGCGTCCGCCAACACCGGAGCCAACCGATAGATGAACGGCTCGTGCATTCCCAGATTTCTCCCGAACCGGGCCGCGCGCCTCAGAATCCGGCGAAGAACGTATCCCCGTCCCTCGTTGGAGGGCATCGCTCCGTCCGCAATGGCGAAGGAGAGTCCACGAATATGATCGGCGATTACACGAAACGCGGTCGGATCCTCCTCAAAATCATGTCCCGTAATCTCCGCAATCCCGGCGAGAATAGGCTGGAAAAGATCGGTCCCATAATTGTCCGCATTACCGTTCTGGAGAAACGCGGTGATCCGCTCGAGTCCCAGGCCGGTATCCACGTGTTTTTCGGGAAGCTCCGTCAAATGCCCTGTTTCGTCTCTATTGAACTGGATAAATACCAGATTCCAGAGTTCCACGTATCGGATTTGGCGGATCGCTTCGCAATGGGGACAATTCGGCCCGCAATCGGGGCGTCCGCACCCGCCGCTTCCGAGATCCAGATGAATTTCGGAGCAGGGGCCGCAGGGACCGACTTCGCCCATCTCCCAGAAATTGTCCTTTTTTCCGCAACGCATGATCCGATCCGACGGGAGAATTCGCTTCCAGAGTTTCTCGGCCTCGTCGTCGTCCTCATACACCGAGGCCCAGAGCCGATCCTTCGGAAGTCCCAGTTCCCGGGTGAGAAATTCCCACGCAAACTCGATGGCCTCCTTTTTATAATAATCCCCGAACGACCAATTGCCCAACATTTCAAAGAAAGTGTGATGGGTCGTGTCCCTTCCGACCTCGTCCAGATCGTTGTGCTTGCCCGACACGCGGATGCACTTCTGGGAAGAAACGGCCCGGACATAGTCCCTTTTTTCCCGTCCCAAGAAGATATTCTTGAACTGATTCATCCCCGCATTGGTGAACAACAAGGTGGGATCGTCGTACGGAACAACGGGCCAGCTTCGCACAATCGTGTGATCGCGCTGTTCAAAATACCTGAGAAAGGCGCTTCTGATTTCGTTTGATTTCATGGAGTTCCTCGTGCGTAAAGATGCGCGTGAAGCGGGAGACGGAGGAAAGCGAACTTCATACATCCTCAAATACCTCTTCTTTCCTCAGAAGTTCCTCTGGTCTAAGGTACGCCTCCTCCCTTCGGATAAGAATCTCTCTGGTCAAATTCCTGTCGAGAAGAAGCAGGAGGGTTTCCATCTCCTCCTCAGAAAGGCTCTGAACTCCTCTAAATATCTCTATAGGATTTAGCCGCTGCCTATGTATAGCAATTTGACCCATTTGTATTTCCTGTGATTTGCTTGGCTCGATAGCTGTTTTCAAAGGTTATGCTCAGTAAACTTCTTCGTGCGTTCCGATTGTCTCCAAGAGAATCGTTTCGGATTCTTCAGATTGGACAAACTTAAAAGCAATCCTCAAATTGTATCCTGCATGTCCATGATCCCTCAAGTTTGCCCTTCAATTTGTGGGCTTGAAGTTTTGGATGGAATACATCTTCAATTAACAGATCCAAAGTGGCCTGAATATCATCGGCAACACGAGGATATTTCTTCACCGTCCGTCGTGTTGCCCGAATAAAGGCGCTGGAACGCAGTAACAGCCGTTTCACAATAATATCTCTTTCATAAGTTCCGCTGGCGTTGCCGGTTGACAGTGCCCCGCCAGAAATTCCTGTTGGGCATCCTGTGTTTCTTCGGCAAGTTTTTCCCGTCGCCGTTCGATGATTCGTCGCTGCAGAACCTCTATCAATGTTTCCTGTTCATTTAGAGACAGTTTATCGGCCACCTCCAATACCTCTCCGAAGGGCATCATCACATTTTTAGCGTCTATTTGGTAGCTATGTGCTGCGATCTGACCCATTTTTGGCTCCTTCCATTTGCTTTGCTTGATAATTGCTTTCACAGGCAAAACCGTCCATTCTCATAGACCACTCTGCCTTTCTGTTTTATCTGTCCTAAAAAATCGAGCGGGGTGGCTTCCTCGTACTCATGAGGGGTATAGGCCAGCGCTTCAATCTCTATCTCAAAATGGCGCGGGATGGAATGGCAGAGCTGTTGTAAATCAGCCAATCGATCCGCTCCAAAATCGGGAGAGATCACGGCCAAATCCAAGTCACTTTCAGGATGTGGATGGCCTTCCGCGTAGGAGCCGTAAAGGATGACCTTCTCTAAGTGGATGGCCTTCTGCAAGCTTTCTATATAAATCGAAAGCAGATTCTTTAATTGATCCGCTGTCTTAACCATCGGAACATCTCCTTCGTCCTTGACAGGTATTCCTTTGAACGGTCGAGCGTGGCTATTGCCGCCATTTTTTTCTTGTATGCCGGATAGCGGGCCATCACGCAAAAAGGAGTTAGATCATCCAGAAATTTGAGTTGTTCGTCCGACATCTCTGCATCAATGCCGCTTATTTCCGCAAGTCTTCTGAGGTTGTGGCTGTAAGGTGGATATACGTCTTTCCATTCCACGATAATTCCCTTCAGAATCTTCTCTATCGTTTGTTGACCCATGAAGGAAACGTATAGGTACCGTCCGGTTCGGAACATCGCCTCGGCCGTATTGAGGTCATATTCTGCGTGGCTGATCCAATGACTTGTTTGCTCTTTCATGCAATTCTCAATTTACGTATAGCTGTTTCCATCTCATCATCCCAGCAAGATCATTTTCCCAAGTTTCGTTCCCGCAAATCACCTTGAACGCTTCGTTCCAAAAAATCCGCAAAGGCACCCAATTCCTTTTGCACTTGCTCCCACACCGACGGAAGGTTGTGCACCAATCCTGCCATACGTTCCGGAACCAAATACATCGCATAAATATGCCGCACCCGATGGCGAAATTTACGATACTCGTCCAGAATCTCACAGACTTCCCGGCTTAATACCGGAGGACGAATGTCAGGCAGGTCCATTTCCGCCTGCCTCAGAAGCTCCCTGTGCCAGGCTTCTCCTCCCAATGCTCCGCCATCCACCTCCTGTACGATCAGTTCAAGAATCCGCTCCAGCCCGGTATAAAAGCTATGAAGGTTCAACGCCACTGAGTTCAGATAAGCTTCTCGTTCCTCCGGAACCGTCTCAGAACGATGCCAATCCCGCTTCACAGCCGCTACCGTGCGATCCAACTCCCTAAGTTCCATCCGAATGCGTTGGGTCAGAACATGGGTTCTGGCACCTACAGGGAAATCCCCCATTTTTCGATCTCCTTCCACAGGGATTCAGGAGTGGTCTCTACTTCAATCAAGTCTATCTCGAACTCCGACAACGCGCGCTCTACCTTGCTCCAGGCCTTCCAGATTACCCCTGGGGGCAACCCTTCCACAGCCAAGTCAATATCAGACCTGGACGTGAACCAAGCTTCGTGCGCCAGTGACCCGAAGGCAATAATCCGCCTGGCTCCGAACTCCTCCCTGAGCATCCGGGCGGCGCTCCGGGCTACCTCCCAAGCGCGCTCCCGTCTTTTGCCCAATGTCATCCGCTCCCGCTCCCAACGCGCGTGGGCGGTACGCCGATAGGCCGCCATTTCTTCAAAGCACACAGATTGAGCTGTCTTGGCCATCAGGCACTCCTCTAATACTCTATGCAGCTTTCATAGACATGCTTCGCTCCCGCACCATCTCCCCCGCCACTTCCCTCGCCACCTCGAAATCAAATCCCTTTCGGACCAGAAAATCGTGCATCTTTCGGAATGCCTGACGTGGCTCCCCGGCGCAGTATCGAGCCGCCCTCTTTCGCAACAAGTCCGCGGCCAGCGTCCTTTCATCCTTATTTTCAAAAATCTCGGAAAGCGCTTCCTCCGCCATTTCCCGTGAGATGCCTTTTTTTACCAATTCCGCAAAAAGCAGGCGGCGTCCCCGGGGCTTCAAGCGCAGCCGTTCGGCGATCCATCGGGCCGCGAAATCGCGGTCGTCGAGCAGTCCGAGTCGCTCCAAAAGGGCGATGGTCTCCTGAACAATCGTCTCCTCGTAGTCCTTCTCCCGGAGCTTTTTACGCACCTCACTGATCGTCCTCGGGCGAAAGGAAAGATAATGAAACGCCGCATCCTTGGCCTTTTTTCGCTGTTCGTCTCCGAGCACCTGAACGATTCGGTCTTCGTCCAACTCCAGGCCGATTTTCAATCCATGCTTGAAAACCGTCTCTTCATCCAAGCCAAACGCAAATTCGCCGTCGAGAAAAATGGAGAGACGGTTTGAACGTTTCTTTTGACGAACGATGTCCGTGATGCGCATGTTGCCTCGTGAGACGGAAAACGTAGAGCGAAAACGTAAAACATAAAGCATCCCTCTCTATGCTTTACGCACTTTCCGGCTCCTTTTTGCTCTCCGAATCCTGACTTTCTCCGGTGGGAACAGATACTCCAAGATGCAGCATCTGCCGCAGTTTCTGCTCGATTTCCAAGGCCGCATCGGGATGTTCCCGGAGAAAGGCTTTGGCGTTTTCCCGCCCCTGACCCAAGCGGTCGTCTCCGTAAGAGAACCACGTGCCGCTCTTGGTCAGGATGCCGTTGTTCACGCCCATGTCCACCAGGCCGCCTTCCTTTGAGATGCCCCATTGGCCCGCGCCGTACATCAAATCGAATTCGGCCATGCGGAAGGGCGGAGCCACCTTATTCTTGACGACCTTCACCCGCGTCCGGTTTCCGATACTCTCCTGCCCGTCCTTGATGGCGGCGATGCGCCGGATGTCCATTCGAATGGAGGAATAAAATTTGAGCGCCTGCCCTCCCGTGGTGGTCTCAGGGTTGCCGAACATGACGCCGATCTTCATCCGGATCTGATTGGTAAAGATGAGACACGTTTTGGAGCGGCTCACCGTGCCTGTCAGTTTGCGCAGGGCCTGAGACATCAGCCGGGCGTGCAGTCCCATGTGAGAATCGCCCATCTCGCCTTCGAGTTCGGCGCGCGGAACCAACGCCGCCACCGAATCCACCACAATCAGATCCAAAGCCCCGCTGCGCACGAGCGTATCCGTGATCTCCAAAGCCTCTTCTCCGCAGTCGGGTTGAGAGACCAGCAGGTTGTCCGTATCCACGCCCAATCTCCTGCCCCAGATCGGATCCATGCTGTGCTCTGCGTCGATGTAAGCCGACAGACCCCCCAACTTTTGGGCTTCGGCGATAATGTGGAGCACCAGCGTGCTTTTGCCCGAGGACTCCGGGCCGAAAATTTCTACCACCCGCCCCCTCGGAACGCCCCCGAGCCCCAACGCCGCATCCAATTCCAGCGATCCGGTTGGAATCGCATCCACCTGCACCTGCGCCCCTTCGTCGCCCAATCGCATAATCGCGCCCTTGCCAAACTGCTTACTGATCTGGGCCAGCGCCAGATCGAGCGCTTTCTCCTTCCCGCTCGAGATTTCAGCCATTCGGATCGCTCCTTTCGTATTCGTGGGGCAGGGATCGGGGATCGGGGGCCAGGGACCAGCCCTTCCCCTGACCCCTGACCCCTAACCCCTGCTTTTCCGGTCATTTCCCAATCAACTCCAATTTCTTCTGCACCGACCGGTTGTCGGGATCCAGTTCCAGCGATCGTTTCCATTGGGTCTTCGCCTTCTCCGTATCCCCAAGCGCCTCGGCCACATCTCCGAGATGCTCTGTAATCACCGCATTTTTCTGCTCCAGTTGCGTGGCTTGTTCGATATAGCGCTCCGCCTTTTTCAAATTTCCGAGACGAAAATAGACCCACCCTAAGCTGTCGAGAAAAGCCCCGTTTTGAGGCTCTTTGACCACGGCTTTTTTCAGCATCGTTAGGGATTCGTCCAGCCGGATGCCTTTGTCCGCGAAGAGATACCCCAGATAATTCAGCGCCAATGTATGTTCCGGATCCACCGACAGCAGCTTTTCAAACGTGTGGATTCCCTCCTCGAGCTGTCCCGCCCGATCCTGTACGCGGCCCAATTCAAACAGATACGTCACATTCTCCGGATCGAGCGCCACGGCCTTTTTCAGCGCAGCAACGGCTCCCTGAAAATCCTTTAGATCCGCCGTGGCCACGCCGAGGAAAAACCATATTCTGCTGTTGTGGGGAAAAAGCTCCAGCCCTTGTCTCAACAATGATTGCGCCTCGGCATAGCGCTTCATACTGAGATAGAGATATCCCGCGTTCACCCATCCGTCCTCGTTGTGTTCATCGAGTCGAATGAGGTTCTGGAAAGCCTTCAGCGCCTCCGGGAAGTTTTCCATCTCGGTCAGACTTCGTCCGAGGTAATAATACAGCGGTGCGTCGTCCCCACAGCGCGCCAGGGCATCCCGGGCAATACGACAGCAGTCTTCGTACGCTTCGAGGTGATAATAGGCCATCGCCAGATTTTGCGCGATTTCCGGGTCTTGCGGCAACTTTTTGAAATGAACGATCGCCCGGTCCCATTTCTCAGCGGCCATATAGAGCGCTCCGAGTCGCTTCCGAATCCGCTCATGGGTCGATCTTTGCTCCAAAGCGTCCTCATAAACCGAAAACGCCTCCTCCGTTTTTCCGCATTCTTCGAGAAGATCCCCTAGAGCGAAAGCCACTTCCTCGAGTCCTGGATATTCTTGCAGCATATTTCGGTACAAAATCTCGGCCTGGCCCATCCGACCGGTCATTCTGTAAACGGAGGCCAATCGCATCCGGATCTCCGGAGAAGGATGCCGTCTCTGAAGTTCCTCCAAGAGCGCGATGGCTTGCTCCGGCTCCTTCTTCCTCAAATGGAGCACCACGAGATGAAAAACCTCCTGGGGGGCATACTCCTGCATTTCGACGATCTGTTCCGACTGCCTGATGGCATCATCCAGATCTCCGGTCCGGGCGTATAGCATGGACAGGAAGCGGCGCGCGCGCACCGAACCGGGATCGGCATGCACGGCTTTTTCCATAAATCCCAGAGCGGTCTCCTGCTCGCCCACGATCAGATAGTCGCGGGCCAGGGCTTGATAAACCGGAGCCGAAGTCGGATCGTCGGCCAAGAGCGCTCCCAATTCCACGATGGCTTTATCGTAATCCCCCTGAAATTCAAACACCTTGGCCCGGACGAAACGATCCACAACCCGGGGGGAAATTCCAGGAGTTTCCAGAGCGGCATCGGAGGAAGCCTTCATCCCTTTGGTCGCGGCGCATCCCCATGCCTGAACCATACTCGCAAGCAGCAGCATTATCAAGCCGTGTTTCATCGTTTTCCCCTTGTTCATTCATTCCACCCGAAACACCGTATCGTATTCCTAAATATAACTTTTAACCTCCCGGAAGTCAACGGTTTTTTTGCCGGAATTCCACCCCCTTCGGGGAATGTCAACTGTCAAAATCCGAATGCCATAAGCAGCTCAAAGACCAAAGGGCAAAGTCCGGATGGTGCGCTATTTGGCTTTTGAGCTCTGAAATTTGACATTTAAGTAGGTGGACAGAATAAAACTACAATTTCACCACGGATGCACGGAGAACCCCTGGGCAAGAGGGTGAAGAGCTTTGGTTTCTTTCGTGTCTTTCGTGGTGGGCATAAGAAAATAATTTTGTCCAAGAACTTATTTGTCATTTGAGCTTTAGAATTTGATATTTCATTCTGCGTCTACTCAAATTCCCCCGCATCCCGAATGGTGTACCGATATCCCTGCTCGGTCAGGAAAAGCTGGCGGTTGGCCGCAAACTCCTGATCCCGTGTGTCCCGCGTCACCAACGAGTAGAAATGAGCCATCGTCCCCCGTTTTTTGGGCCGCAAAATACGTCCGAGCCGCTGCGCCTCCTCTTGCCGCGATCCGTACGTCCCCGATACCTGAATGGCCACGCTTGCATCCGGCAGATCCACGGCGAAATTGGCCACCTTCGAGACCACCAGAATCCGAAGCTCACCCCGTCTGAATTTGCCGTACAATTCCTCCCGCTCTAAGTTCCCGGTCGCTCCCGTAATAATAGGCGCATGCAACCGCTGGGCAATCTCCTTCACCTGCTGGATGTAGAGGCCGATCACCAGAATCTGATCCTCCGGATGTTGTTCGATGAGCCGCTTCAATAATGCGAACTTGGCCGGATTTTCCGATGCGATCCGGAACTTGGCCCGTTTGGACGCCACCGCGTATTCCATCCGCAACTCCGGAGGCATAGGTACCCGAATCTCACAGCATTCGGCCGTGGCGATCCATCCCTCCTTCTCCAGTTCCTTCCACGGCACGTCGTATTTCTTCGGTCCGATTAAACTGAACACATCTGTCTCTAAGCCATCCTCCCGCACCAATGTGGCCGTCAGCCCCAAACGCCGCTTGCTCTGAATCTCCGCCGTGAACCGAAAAACCGGTGCCGGCAAAAGGTGCACCTCGTCGTAGATCACCAGACCCCAGTTCCCCAGATTGAACAGCGGGAAGTGCGGAAACTCCCCGTCCTTCCGATGCCGATACGTGAGAATTTGATAGGTAGTTAGGGTGATGGGGCGAATCTCTTTCCGTTCTCCCGAATACTCTCCGATGTCCTCCGGAGAAAGATCGGTCTTATCCAGCAACTCGTCCCGCCACTGGCGAAGGGCTGTGATGCCCGTGGTCAGGATCAGGGTCTCGTTTTTCAGCCGCTCCATCACCGCCATGCCCACCACCGTCTTTCCGGCCCCGCACGGAAGCACGATCACGCCGCTTCCGCCCTCCAGACCGCCGCCCGCGTAGAAAATGTCCACCGACTCCCGCTGATAAGCCCGAAGTCCGAAGGGTTCGCCTCCTATGGTCCGATCCCGAAGCCGAAGCGGCAGATAGGTCCCGCTTACGTACCCGGCCAGATCCTCGACGGGAAATCCGATCCGGATCAGGGCCTGTTTGACGTGTCCCCGGAACATCGGATGAATCCGGATCGTGCGCGGATCCAAAAGCTCCTTCAAATAAGGTTTTGCCGCCTTCATATTCCAGATTTCCGCCATCAGAACCGGGTCCTCGGAAACGAGCACGAACTCCCCGTCCTGCTTTATCAGCTTGATCCGACCGTATCGGGAGATCTGATCCGCCACCTCCGCTTTGATGTTCTGCGGAACTTCGTATTTGCTGAGCCGCTCCAGCGCCTCGACGATGTGCGCTCCGGTCATGCCCGAAGCCGCCGCATTCCACAGGGATACCGGGCTGATCCGATACGTGTGAATGTGCTCCGGGCTTTTTTCCAACTCCGCAAACCGCGCCAGCGCATCCCGCGCTTCCTCGTACCGGGGATGGTCCACCTCCAACAGCACGGAACGGTCGCTCTGCACAATCATCGGTTGGGTAGGGTCGTAGGTCATAGAGAGGGACTCCTTTGGATAGGGAAACGTAAAACGGGAAGCGTAAAACGTAAACGGCAAGACGGGAGGCAAAATTAGGGGAGGGGGACGTTTTGCAGCAGGTCAGGAAACACTTCATGGGTATCTGATTGAGCGCTGTTATGGGCGGTTTGGTATGGGATGCCCGGCTCACGTAAGACGTGGTTGCG
>JAUWMS010000542.1 GCA_030613045.1 Candidatus Latescibacterota bacterium
AGCGGATGACGTCGTTCCCGGATTTCCCGGCAAAACGGCTCTAACGCCCGGATCACCTCCGCGGCCCTCGGGATCGGATTGAGGGCTTCCTGCGGCTGACTGGCGTGGGCTGCGCGGCCCGGAATCGTCAACTTCAGGCCCCCGCGTCCCTTTTGCCCGGTCATCACCCTCAAATGGGTCGGCTCGCCCACCACCACCGCATCCGCCGCGATCCCTTGCTCCGCCATGTGCCTGCTGCCTGCGCCGGTGATCTCCTCGCCCATCACCGCCGCGAACGTCACCCGGCCGTCAAAGCGTTTTTCCTCCGAAGCCAGCCGAACCATCGCCACGGCCATCGCCGTTAGACTCGCCTTGGCATCGCACGCGCCCCGTCCATAGAGTTTTTCGTCCTCCACGTAAGGCTCGAACGGATCGCGGCGCCACGCCTTGGGGTCCCCTGGGGACACCACATCCACGTGACTGTCGAAAAGGAGCGACCGATTCGTCCCCCGGCCCACCGTACACAGCAGGTTGGGACGCCCCTTCTCCACCTCATCGGCTTGAACGTCCAATCCGTGTCCGCTCAAAAAATCTTTCAGCACGGCCGCTCCGATCTGTTCGTCTCCCGGCGGATTGACCGTCCGTGCGGCCACCAGATTTTGGAGCAGCTCCACGAGTTCTTTTTGGTCCTCACGCGCTCTCATTTATGTCCCTTTCTTCCTTGGAGTAATCCCGGTCCATTGGCAAAGCATTCCGGCGCTTTTTGATCCGGCCGTCGTCTTTTTGCGTTTTTGTGAACCTGCGCGTGCATAGTTTGTCTAAAGGTAAAACCGCGCTCTGCCGATAATAATGTTGAACAGTCAGAAGATAGAAAAATAAGCAGAACGCCTGTTCCGAATCGTGAACGCTTTGCAGGTTGTCCATCTACTGAAACTCTATCAATCTCCCGGTGCGAGGAACACTATGTCGGCTCAAGATGCGCTGTTTCTTCAGTTCTCCGAACTGGAAAATCTGGTGGGAGCATTTCCCGGTTCGGAGGGGGCATCCCATAAAACCGCCCGATCCGCGCAGCGTGCTTCGGCCTCCGCGCCGGTTTCAGAATATCGCAAGAGCCCCCGGACCGATGTGAGCGCATTGCTCCGTCATATACGATTGAACGCCGATGCTTCGAACGTCGGTTCTCGTGAGAGCAACCGTGCAGGTCCCGCTAAAACTACCGCATCGTCTTACATCCCCAAGGACAGAACCGTGCAAACAGATCTCTTCTTCGACCGGACCCAAAACATCGCCGCCCACTTCGAGCCTCAGACCACCGGAAATTTTCTGGCGGCCAGCCAGAGCATCGCAACCCTTTTTGAAAGCGATCCCGATCTGGGTCCCGCTTTCCTCGAAGAATTTGTCCGGCAATCCAGGATGCTCTCTCTCAAAGATCAGGATACCTTCAACAGGTACCTCCTCCTCATAGATCAACTGGCGGACACGACTTCGTCGGCCACCGTCAAAAGCTTTCTCGCTGTGGTGCAGGACCTCCTCGACCATATTGAAGGCAATCTGAAAAACCTTTTCGATCTGATGAGGACGGATTTGGACCTCCGCAGATCTCTATTGGAATCCGCCG
The DNA here is from genome assembly GCA_030613045.1 of Candidatus Latescibacterota bacterium. Classification (GTDB taxonomy): domain Bacteria; phylum Latescibacterota; class 4484-107; order 4484-107; family 4484-107; genus 4484-107. The sequence goes on from JAUWMS010000542.1 coordinate 1,598, forward strand.
AACAAAAACTCCACACGGGAGAACTGGGGGATTTTCTGCAAACCATCGAAGCGTTTCTTAACCGGGCCGAGTGAAATTGCCTGAATTTCGCCGCGCACCAACGTGGCAAAAACAAAATCCAAAAGCAATGGGACACGGATCAAACGGATTTTCACGGATCAAACAACGGGCAGACCTTCGAGGTCTTGAAGATAGGGGAAAACTGGAAACTTCTATACTATGAAGGTAAAGGGGAAGTTCTTTCAGATAAGTTGTGCTGATGGTAACCTCTCGTGCACTTAGCGCCCTTCGGGCGGTCTGTAGTAAGTCTCCAATAATCAAAAATGATTCTATACTATCCACTTGTCAGGCAAGACAATCATTCGCAATTAATCGTTCACAATTCACAATTTACAATTACTGTCTGCCAATAACCTAATTGTGAATTGTAAATTGTGAATTGTGAATGACTAACGTCTGTCCACGGCCGCATACACTGTCGGGATGACATGCGAGTCAAATGGGTTCGGGATTACAAAATCCCGAACCCACCCCTAAATAAAAATTGGAAATTCCTATACGATGAACTATTGACAATTT
>JAUWMS010000499.1 GCA_030613045.1 Candidatus Latescibacterota bacterium
TGCGGATCGAATCGTCCCGGTCCGAATCGTGCCCGCCTCAGTGATGCCCACGTGCAGGGGGTAGGCCACTTTTTCCGAGATCTGACGGTACGCGGCGAGGGACATGGGCACGTCCGAGGACTTCAGCGAGAGTACGATATCTTCGCAACCCAAACTCTCCAGGATCGTCACGTGCCCCAAAGCGCTCTCCACCAGCGCTTCGGCGGACGGGCTTCCGTATTTTCTCAGCAAATTTTTGTCGAGGGAGCCGGCGTTCACACCCACCCGGATCGGGATGCCCCGTTCCTTTGCCGCCCGTACCACGCGCTCCACCTTCTCCCGGGCTCCGATGTTCCCCGGATTGATCCGCAGCTTATCCACGCCCGCCTCGATGGCCCGAAGCGCCAAACGCGCGCTGAAGTGGATGTCCGCCACGAGAGGGATCGAGATTTCTTTCTTGATCGCCGGAAGCGCCCTGGCGGCCTCCTCGTCGGGCACGGCCACCCGGACGATCTCACATCCGGCCCGCTCCAACGCCTGGATTTGTTGGATGGTCGCCGCCGCGTCCCGCGTGTCCGTGTTCGTCATGGACTGCACGGAGATGGGCGCGCCGCCGCCGACGGGCACGCCGCCCACGAGGACCTGTCGCGTTGTTCGTCTGTTGGTCATTTTTGGGAACCTCTACCACGGAAAATCACGGAACAACACGGAAAACAGCAAGGCAGAAAAGCTGCACACAAAGCCAAAAAGAAATGGGACACGAATTTTGCGGATGCCACGGATCGAACCAAGTAAGCGCGGGAAACCACCAAGAGTTACTTAGTGTCTGTCCTCAGCTTGTATCACAGTTATTTTTCAGGGTGTTAGGCCAAAAAAGATCTTGCTTTTTGAGAAGTTTTTTAGTATCTTTATGGGAACTAACTAAATAACAAACCTTATGATAAGGAGGTTTCCATGAAGTTTTTCAAAAGGCAATGTGATCTCAATTTTCTTCCTGCGAGTTGGGAACGGGATCCTGAATTGTTTGTGATAGACCAACTGCTGGATCACCGTGTGGATATTATTCTGTTAGCGGCTTCCTGCTTCCCCTTTGCTCACGACGAAACAACCGCTCGCATAGGGAGGGATGGAATGACGCTCGAGCAAGTCGTGCGCGGGGTGATCTACAAACAGCATAAACGCTTGACCTATCGCGAGTTAAGCGAGCATACCGAAGATTCGAAGAAAGGGCGATACTTTATGAAGATGGGGAATCGCACTTACTTCTCCCATCAAGCGCTTCAGGAGAACATCGCTCGTATCACCTCGGAAGTTTCAAAGGAAATTTTTGTGGCGGTCACCGGGTATGGGTTGGCATTAGGTGTAGATGACGGAGATAAGGTCCGTCAGGATGCCACGGTGATTCTAACGAATGTGCATCATCCTACGAATGCCTCACTTCTATGGGATGGGATTCGGGTCAGTTGCCGCCTGTTGAAGCAAGCCAAAGCGAAATTTGGATTCATCCGGATGTGCAATTATCGCAAAGGCGCCAAGAAGTTGTTTTTCAAAATCACCAATACCAAAGGCAAGGAGAAGCGTCGTCCGCTGTTTAAAAAGATGCTTCAGATCGAGCGTCGGTGTATGCGGCAAGTAGTCAGCGCCATTGAGGCATTGTCCTGCGCGCATTTTGAGGATACGACGCAGGAACAGGCCCGGATAGATACGCTCCACCGGCTGGAAGCCTTGCTGCCCAAGATGGAGCAAGTGACCGATGTCGCTCATCGTCGGGAGATTCTGGATGAGTCGGTACCGGTCCAGGACAAGCTTTTCTCCTTCTTTGAAGACCATACCGATTGCATCGTCAAGAAAGCCGGAGAAGCGCACTTCGGGCATAAGGTGCATTTGGCCAGTGGCAAGAGCAATCTCCTCTTCGACTGCGTTGTGAAGCGCGGCAATCCGGCGGATAGCACCTATTTTGTTCCTACACTGGACCATATTGCCCAACGCTTCGGGATCACCCCGCGTGATCTCACCACCGATGGCGGGTACGCCAGTCTGGATAATCTCCGACAAGCGCAAGCGCGCGGTGTACGCAACATCGTCTTCAGCAAAACCAAGGGCGCGCTGAGAAATTGCACCACGAGTAAGAAAATGGAGACGATGCTCAAAAAATGGCGCTCGGGGATGGAGGCGGTGATCTCTAACTTCAAGCGTGGGTTAAACGCCGACGTATGTACCTGGGAAGGGTGGAACGGCTTTAAGCGTTTCGTCCTGTGGAACGCCATCACCTTCAATCTGCGCGTCATTGCCCGATCCATCGTCTCACAGTTGGCCTCCGCTTAAGTGCACCCGCCGCTTTTCGAAAACGAAAGACCAAGGGAGTAGTATGCCCAAAAATATCAAAAACCATTAGAATGAACCAAAAAAACATCGAGAGGCATAGAAAGGTGTGGATGATATGGGATATTTCTCTAAAATTCAAAGAATGAACCCACCTGCGTAACTTCCAATAGCGGAAAATGACCTATTTGCGGACAGACTCTACTTAGTGGTTTTCCGTGTTGTTCCGTGGTAAACAATCCGATGTGAAAACCGTGCTGCGTACCCCGTAACGCTTCTTCCCACACGAAATCTTTTTTGTAAATCTAATCAGTAGTCCTTAAAAAGTCAAGCTCTTTTCGATGGGGGTGAACGATCCGGGTTCGTGAGCCGCTTCGTTCGATGTGACCGGTTCGCGCCCGATAGTCTTTCCTTTCGAAGAACGGCTCATAGTGGCAAAAAACGAAAAGGACGATGAAAAGTACTTGCTTTTTCACGGAAAACCTGGTATTATACCGGCAGTTCAACGCAGTCTCAGGTC
>JAUWMS010000080.1 GCA_030613045.1 Candidatus Latescibacterota bacterium
GGCGGAGGTGAGAACGCCGAGAAGCTTCAGAGGATATTGGATGCGCTGAGGTGGGGGAAGGTGGGGCGGTGAGTGGGCATTTGACATGTATTTGACCTTTTGACTCTGGGTTTTGACATTCGTATCGGACTTTCATCATGCGCTTTCTGCACAGCTTTTCCCTCCGTCTCTTCTCCGTTGGGTTGGTGGTTGTGGCCGCTCTGGGAAATCAGACGTTGATCAGCCGGTTGCTCGGACCGGAAGGAAAGGGCCATTACACGCTGCTGTCCACGACGGTGAGGCTTTTGGGTGTGGTTTTCGGTGAAGCGTTCGCTCGTTCCAATCCCTATTTTGTGGGTCGCGATCCCAAAAAACTGGCGCCGCTTTCCACGAATACGCTGTGCTACGGAATGGCGGTGTTTTTTTTTCTGTCCGGGATTTTTCTATGCGGTGCGCGTTTTTCTCTCTGGCCTGATGCGGGTGGGCCGTCCCTTTTGTGGCTTTTGGCCTTTTGGGTGGCGGCCCTAACCGTGCTTTATCGGGGGCTTCATTCGCTTTTTTTGGGCTTGGAGCGAATGGGGCCTTATAACGTGCTGCCCGTTGTTTTTGCGCTGGCGTATCTGATCGGCAATGGCATCGCACTGAAGGGGTTGGACAAGGGGTTGGCCGGCGTGATGTCGAGTTGGGTGATCGCGGGGATCCTGACCTTTTTGCTAACTTTTCGGCTCTTGAGACGCGTGTCTGATACCAAGTTCCAGCGCAACCAGCATACCGAAGCAGAGGAGCAAGGGAGCGGACGCTTGCGGATGGCCGAGGACGGGGGGGGCAATCCGAAATCCGAAATCCGCAATCCGCAATCCGAAGGTTTTTCGTGGTCTCCCGATCGTCTTCTTTTTGTCCGCTCGATTCGGTTTGGTCTCAAGGCCATGCTGATCAGTCTTTTGCTCGTGTTGCTCTTTCGCGTTGATGTATATTTGGTGCGCTATTTTCTCGGAGCAGCGGCTACGGGGGTTTATTCCATTGCCATTGTGCTTGCGGAGATGCTGCAGAAGATTCCCAACGTGGCCGGGACGGTACTTTTCTCAAAAATTGTTGCTCAAGAAGGCGAAGAGAGGGATCGGCTAACGGCGCGTGTGAGCCGCTCGATTTTTGTTCTTACGCTAATCGCGGCAGGAGGCGTTGCGCTCGTTGGGAGTTGGCTGATTCCCTGGTTGTTTGATCCGAGGTATGAAGGGGCTTACGTGCCTTTGCTTTATATGCTCCCCGGAGTCGTGGCCATGGCTTCCGGTTCGGTAATAAACACCAATCTGTGGGTTCAGGGGTATCCGCCCCAAGCCGTGATCGCTCCCATAGCGGCGGTTTGCACGAACGTTGTTCTGAACCTGCTTCTCATTCCGAGGTTCGGATTGATCGGAGCGGGCGTCGCCACTTCGGTGGCCTATACCCTCTGGGCTGGTCTGTTGTTCGCCTATTTTTCAAAAAAAACTTCGATTGCTTTCCGGGAATTGGTGATGATCCGGATTTCGGATTTCGGATTTCGGATTTCGGATTGAAACCTCACCGCAAAGACGCAAAGGGCGCAGAGAACTTCAAAACATTTTCGGGGTTATCTCCGCGAACTCTGCGGCTCCGCGGTGCAAAAATCCGCAATCCGAAATGGAATCGCGTTTCACGTTTTACCTGATTCAGTGGCGAACCGCATAAGACCTGATGGTTCTCGCCTCACGTTTTACGTTTCACGTTTCATCAGATTCATTGGCCATACGCATAAGAACGCATCATTCACTGGATATCCTCTATGAATAGCAGCATACTGACACGTGAGCGGCCGATGGGCCGAAAGACGATAGCCCTTCTTCTATTGATCGAGTTGGCGCTTGTAGCCGGCATGTGGCTGCTTCCCACTCAGCGCGTGCTGCTGATCGGGGGAGCAATAGGAGGCGGGTTGTTGATTTTGCTGCTTCCGGTGTGGCCGCAGATTCTTTTTCCGATGATGGTAGTGGCTACGGCCCTGGATCGCACCGGAATTCTTGGGGAGCGATCCACGTTGTTCACGCTGACGATGTTCCACTTTGCGGGGGGCGGGGCATTGGCATTCTGGGTCATCCATTCTTTGTGGAAGCGGGAGACTTCGATTCCACGGTTGGAGTTGACCATCCCCTTATTGCTGTTCCTTGCCGTCCATGGTTTTTCCGTATTGTATTCTCCGAATCGTTTGGTGGGCACGGTGTATTTTTTCCGGCTTATGGCGCTATCCGCGGTGATCTATGCCACGGCTTCCGTCATCAGGAACAAATACTGGGTTCAGATGATGTTAGGGTCTGTTTTATTTTTGGCCGTCGCTCTGGCGGGATTCGGGATTTTTCAGACCTTTACGGATGCCTTTTTTCTGCCGGCTACGTTCGTAAGCGCGGTGGGAGCCAATATTCCAAGGGCTGCGGGGACGTTTCATAACCCCAACGATTTTGGTACCTTTTTGATGGTTTCGATGATGTTGACCGCAACGTTTATGGTCCAACTCAAATTTTCATGGAAGTGGCATCCGGTGCTCCTTGGTATGTTTTCGGTCTTATCCGCCGGATTAGTGACGTCTTTTTCCCGAGCCAACTGGGTGGCGGCCGCCGTCGGGCTTTTCTGTATCGCGGTGTTGAGCCGCAAATTGAAACTATTGGGAGTGGCTTTGGTCGTCCTTCTGGTCATTCTCGTAGTCATTAGCGCGATCTCCGCAAACTTCGCCGATCTGGTGTTCGGACGATTCTTCTCTATTTTCAAGACGATCAGTGAGTTCGGGTCGTTCACGCATGTCTCCGCCTCGGCGCGCATTCAGTTCGTGATGGGAGCGTTCAAGATGTTTGTGCACAATCCTTTTTTTGGGATCGGAGTCCGGGGATTTCCCGTAGCTTTCGATCAGTATAAGCCCGCCGATTTTCCGATCTGGCTGCCGACGCGGGAGTCGCACACCCTGCCGGCTACGATCATAGCGGAGTTTGGGATCGTGGGCTTTGCGATCAGTCTTTGGTTGGTAATGGTCGTGCTCAAGGTGGGCATTCAGTCGTTCCGAAAAACCGAGGACGAGTATCTGAGGGCCGCCCAGCTCGGTCTTGTTGTGGCATTTATCGGATATCAGGTGAGTATGGTTTTTACCGGAGCGATCACGGATAATTTTTTCTGGATTACGACGGGGATGCTTTTCGCGGTCCGCGAGGTGGGGTTGCGCAACCGTTTGACCTCCACCGCGAATGCTGCTGATGGCTGCTAAGCCTTCAGTTGCGTTTATTCGCGTGATTCGCGGTTCCTAAAATTTTCCGACTGGAAAGGGAGACGGCTCGAATGTCAAGACGCGGAAAATTGTCCACGATGCTTTTTACGGCCGTCCTATCCTGCCTGTTCTCAATAGCTTCCGATCATTGCAACGCCTCGATAGTCCGCGAAACCCCTGAATGGTGGATCGCGAACAACGGCGTTTTCGAGCTCAAGATTTCCAAAGAGACCGCGGAGATAAAGTCCGCAAAGCTTTTGGGGAGCGATGTCGAACTGAAGGCCGAGCTTTCCATCCACAGCTTTTTCTTCCCGGAGTTCGAATTCCAGTATGATGCGAGTAGTTGGGCAGGCGTCTTTAATCCTTATCGCAACGGGTTCGTCAAAATATCTGTGCCTTACAATTCCGATGTATGCGCCATTATGAAGGTTTCCTATCTTACCGGTTTTATAGATATATTCTGGGAATTCAAATTTCTGAAAGACAACCCCTATTTTATCGCTACCACGGAGAGGCTGGTCAAGCAAAGTTTGGTGTATAACAACGCGCAGCAGTGCGCCATGTTTACCGTAGAAATGGATGACAGCTATATCGTCACCTATGAGAACGAGTTCGTGCAAAATATGGACAACGGACTCAAGATACCGGTATATCCAGAGATCCCTTCCGAATCATCGGTCACAGCCCAGCACAGCATGTTCACGGCCATAGACCACGGACTTGGCGCGAGATTTCCGGCGCTCGCGTGGCACGACAGGGATCACGAACTCACTGTGGGGGTCCTGGTTACCGACGTTTCTCCGAACCAACGGAAAACCATTTCCCACCATGGCGGCGGGAGAAGCGTAGCTGTGGGGTACTGTGAGGCCCAGTGGAATCTGTTCGGAAAGGCGGACGATGAGTCCATTTATCTGAAAGAGGGCACCCGGTACGGGATGGAGATGTACTACTATCTGAACGACGACAGTGCGGACGAATTGGACTGGCTCCAGGGACCAACCGCGAATACGCAACGGTACGATGGCGCAGAGGAATTTGACCGGTTCAACCGCGCGCTTTTCAACGAAACGCACTATGATCCGGCGGAGATCGAGCCGTATTATGCAGCAAGCTGGGGAGGACGAGCCGGCGCAAGCCCCTCGTACGTCTGGGCCTTCCCGCAGGCGAGCAACAACTGGATCTGCACTACGGAGCTTTTCCGGCATCGCGCCATCTCTATTCCATCCTCCCAAAACGGACAGCGCAATTGCCACATCCTTGACTTTTTTGTTCGGTCGAAAAACCAGCACGGCGCCATCAACCTGACTTCTACCGATCCCGGTGAACAGATTTTGGCCGAAACCGAGGACGCCGGAAGTTATATGGTCGGCACCATGGGGTGGTCGTTCGGAAATTTGACCCATACCCTTTCCTATAAAATGTTTGAGGATAGCGATCGGCTGATCGTAAGCGGGACGATTCAGCCGGAGAGCGACGTGAACCTCGGCGAACTCTTCGTGGAACTGGTGTATTCCCTCAGGGTGATGGAGGTAACGCGCATCAACGAGGACACTTGGGATGTCCGTTGCGAGGATAGTGTGTATGGAACGATTGGAATGACGATCTATGATCCGGAGGGCATTGAACGGATCCAAAACACGGGCAAGTCGCTGAGACTTTATGTGCTGGATAACCCGAACGATCGAATGTACACGCCGCAAGCCAAGTGGGATTATTGCTTTTATATCTTCCCCCATACCAGCGTCAGCGTTGAAGAAGAGAGCGATATTCCCCCTCTCCACACGGCGCCGACGGAGTATTACAGAAAATACTACAAAATCCTGCCCGGTTGTGAAACCCTCGATGCGTTGGGTATGGAGCCGAATCGTAAAATACTCGTCTGCGAGGCAGTTCCTGAACCCCGTGCGGGAACGATTGTTGAGATCGAGATGTATGCTGAACAGGGAACCTATCCGGTGCGTTTTTTTTTCGGGAACCAACATGTGGAAGGTCTCCGGAAAAACGGCTTGACAGTCCCGGAGGATGCGTGGAGATACGATGAGGAAACGGAGGTCCTGACCATGGATTCATACTGGGACGGACTCACGTTCCTGGAGGTATTTTCGACGAAGTCCGCGTTGAACGCCTCGGAGACTTCGGATTTTCTGGGACTCGTTCTCAAATCAAATTTTCCCAATCCGTTCAGGGAAAAAACGGCGATCCCCTTCTGGGTTCCGGCACGGAGCACGGTTCGGATATCCATCTGCGATGTGACGGGAAGACGGGTCAGGAAACTCCTGAACAGCAATGTGGAAGGCGGAAAGAACGTGGTTACCTGGGATGCAAGGGGCGGCCATGGGGAGAAAATGGCAAGCGGAATCTATTTTTATACGGTCTATTCGGAATGGGGATCTGTTACGGGAAAGATGCTTCTTCTCCAATAGTGTCATATGACCAATGAAAAAATCGAAAAGTCCAAAAAAGATAAGAATATGTTTTGCCGCCAAGTGGACCAATTCCCCGCATATGCAAGCATGGATGAACTATTACATACAGAACGAAAAGTATGATGTGCATATTATTACGCATAGTAAAGAAGAAATCGAAGGGGCAAAGACCTATCATCTTCTCGCTTGGAGCAAGCTGAAGTTCATAAGCGGCCCGCTGCAAACCCGGTGGTTTCTCAGGAGAATACGTCCGGAACTCCTGCATGCCGATTCACTCACCCCCTATGGATTCTATGCGGCCCTGAGTCGTTTCCATCCGATGGTTGTTTCCTGCAGGGGCAGCGATGTGCTGATTAATCCGAAACGGTCTAACATATTAGCCTATATAACGAAGCTCGTGGTGAAAAGGGCGGATCTGATATGTGCCGTGGGAGACCATTTGCGCCGACGCTTGATCACCCTCGGCGCGGATGAAGCAAAGGTTACGGCGATCACGATCGGAATAGATCTGGATAAATTCCACCCGGATGCTGACAAAAAAGGGATAATAAGAAAAAAAATAGGATGGATCGAGAACCCTCTTGTGGTCAGCATACGAAATTTTGAGTCCATTTACCATCTTGATTTGCTCATCAGGGCAATGCCCTTTATTATTAAAGAAAATAGCAGCGTCAGATTCATTATGGCGGGGAGAGGCACGCAGGAGAACTATTTGAAAGGCTTGGTGGGCACGTTGGGCATGAAGGAGTACGTGAAGTTTACGGGTTATATACAGCAAAATGAACTTCCAAAAATTCTTGCCTGCGCGGATGTTTACGTTTCGACCTCCCTGTCCGATGGGATTTCGGTATCTTTGTTGGAAGGGATGGCCTGCGGGTGCTTTCCGGTCGTGACCGATATCCCCGCAAATAGAGCTTGGATTCAGGATGGAGAGAACGGCTTTCTGGTACCCACGGATGATCCGAAGCTTCTGGCGGAACGAATCAGTTCCGCTATTAAAAATAAAGCGCTTATGGAACGTGCAAAAAAGAAAAATAGTGAGCAGGTCAAAAGGAGAGCCGTTTGGGAGGAGATTATGAGAAACATAGAGGAAGAATATACGTCCTTGATAAAGGGAGGATCAGGTGAATAAAAAGGGAATTTTTTCGATGGTCGTACTCGCTATTTTCATCCTCGGAGGGCTATCCGGTTGTTCGGATACAACGGTGAACATATACGAAACCAACATACAAGAAAGTGCGCAGGATACCACGTCCTGTCCGATGAGCGCGAACCTCGGATATTACTATCCAATCCTGTCCAAGAGCCCTTCGCACTGGAGTTCTTTGCCGGTTGACCAGGATGGGATCGTATTGATAGATTATGGCGGTCAAATTGGAACACAGTACAATCCGGTGACGATTTCCCAATACGCCTTGGCGAATTACAATGCTTACCTGGAAACCGGGGAAGACAGCTATAAGAACGAACTGATAAAACAAGCCGATTGGCTGCTTGAACACCAGGTTATCACGGAAAAAGGGTTCAGTGTCTGGTATTATAATTTCGATTGGGATCCTAAACGTTATAACTGCAAGGCTCCCTGGGTCTCATCTATGTCTCAGGGACAAGTGATCGCCGTATTGATCCGAGCGTATCAACTCACCGGGGACCAGAGTTACTTGAGTACCGCGGAAAGGACGTTGGGGTCCTTTGAATATGGCGTAGAGGATGGAGGCGTTCGTTTTGTGGATGAGGACGGGAGTGTTTTTTACCTGGAATGCGCGAGCAAGGCGCATGGAAGAATTTTGAACGGATTTATCTTCGCTCTGTTGGGTCTTTACGACTACTACGAACCCACGGAAAGTCTGAGGGCGCTGAATCTGTTCAATAGCGGGATCGAGACACTGAAGGCGCGTCTGACGGATTACGACACCGGAGATTGGACGATGTACGATCTTGTGGGAACCAGAGCGCCGGAGTTTTATCACCGATTGCATTGCAGGCTGCTATACGAACTGTATTTTGTCACGGGAGATCTTTTTTTCCTCGATTACGCTGAGAAGTGGTACTCCTATCTGGATTAGCTCCGGCAAAGGGGATTTTAGATGATCCATACCTGTATGCTCACGGGAACGCATTCTCCTTTCGATGCCCGGATTTTCCACAAGGAGTCGAAGAGTCTGAGGAAGTTTGGATATGAAGTTACGCTCGTTGCGCCTTCGGAGGAGATGGTCGAGGAGTGCGATAGAGATGGGATTCACCTTGTGCCGCTTCCGGCCTATACGAGCAAGGGAGTGAGGGCGGTCAATTTGTTTCGTCTCCTCTGGAAGGGACTTCATATCCGGGCGGAGGTGCTCCATGCTCATGAGTTGGATGCGCTTTTTGTCGGGCTGATTATCAAACTGCTTACCGGGCGAAGGCTGATCTACGATGCGCACGAGCATCACGCTTCGATGATTGCTGAGAATCCCAAAATTCCGAAAGGGTTGAAGCCCTGGGTGGAAAGCCTAGTCGGCGCGATGGAGGAGATCGCCTGCCGTTTCGTGGACGGGGTGATCACGGTCAATCGGACGCTTCAGAAGCGCTATCTCCGGATCGGGAAACAGGCGGTCGTGTTGTACAACTGTCCTGTGTGGAGGCTGTTCGATCGTGGGTCCGAAAAATAGCCCTCTGGAGTCTATGACGGAAGACCTGTGGTGGTCTATCTGGGGG
>JAUWMS010000245.1 GCA_030613045.1 Candidatus Latescibacterota bacterium
GATGATCAACGCCACTCCCAATACGAAAACTTTGCACTTCATAACATCCTCCTTTCTTGCAACGTGGGTTGTAACGCGCCTCTCACGCTACAACACCTAAGTGGAACGCAACAAACTTTAACGAATTTATTCTCTGGGGTAACGTGTTTCATAGCCTTCAAACTCCTTTTCCAAATGCGCTTCTTCGTCACGGCTCAATTGCCTTAATTCCGCCCCGAGCAAGGCATTTTGAAGCTCCTCTTCATAGACTCGCGGTTCCCGTACCCGTCTGCGCACGAAATAAATAAAATCCGCAATCTCGGCGAGGGGGGCTGGTGGCAGTCCCTTAATACCGGCGACAATGAGCCGTTGATAGGTTTGTGTCATCATCTAATTTCCCTCCATCCTAAAACGATCAACGATCAGCCTTCATTTGTCAGCGTCCGCGGAGAAGCAGGAGCTCAGGGGGGGGATCAGTGCCATCAGTGATTCCGTTTCACTTCGGCCACGGCACATCCACCTCGATGGTCCCCGTTGTGGACGGCTCTTCATCGTCATGCATCATCCACCAAGCAACCATACCACCAAGCGCCGTCCAGAACCACCACCTCTTGAAGATGGACTTTTTTCGGGAAGTGGGTAATTCCGCCAGACAGCGGGTCAACTGCGGCATCACCTCCGCCTGCAATCCCTCCACATCCCCAAAATGGTCCGCTTTGCAGGGCCGGCGCATCCGACCGGTCTCCACATCCACCATCCACACGGAGACCGAATACAGCCTGCCCACCTTGTCGATGCTCCCGGCCACCATCTTCCGCACCCCGATGAGCTTTCCGATCTCCACGAGACAGACCTCATCGTCGCAGAATCCCGACAACTGGAACCGCTGTTCTTCGAATATCCGGTCCATCTGCTCCCGGGTCATCACGTCGAAACGTTCCGCGAGCATGAGTTCCAGCCGGAACCGATCCGACAGCGTCCTTCCATCGTCAGCCGACAGACCACGCGGCGTCAGATCCATAACCGCTATCGGTATTTTCGACGCCGCTCCCGAAAACGGAGTTTGTTCGGCCAGAACAAAAACCACGTCCTGCAGGACCATCATCCAGATAAGGCAAACCACGAGCACTATAGATACGCCTTTCATACGCGTCTCCCCGGCTGCTTGTCGTCTCTTTCGAGGATTTTCCGGTCAGGGGCAACATACTTATCCATTTTGGCCAAGCCGCGCTCCTTTCCAATCTAAAACCCTCCGTTTTGAAGAATGTTTCACGCAAGCGGAAGAGTTGGAGGCAAAATAGAGCCAAAGTTGCTTGAATGTAAATAGAATGCTCGAAAAATGCAAGGAGTTTTTTCAATACATCGTATTTGGTGGACTTCCACTGCTCCATATCCCCTCTTGTCCAAATCCGGGGATGAGGTTTTTTTCCACTTGACATAGTTTCTTCATTTGGCTATCTTCCTGAACAGAGTGAAGCAAAGGGGGTACATTGCCATAATTTCACCTCGTTCCCACCTTCCTGTGTAGGAACGTAAGCTCGATTTGGGAGGAAACAATATGCATGATCCGGACTTGCACTTGTTCATTACGGACGATGAGATTTTCGCGATCCGGGATCTGAAGCCGATGGCGCAGACATGGCGGAAGGATGAGATCGGGCCGGTGCTGCGCCCTGATGGTGCGGAGGAAGGAACGGGGATCGGATACGCCAGTGCGATTCGCGATCCGGAGGACGACCGCATCAAACTCTGGTACAGCACGCACAGCGATGCGCTGATCCGGCTGGCGGTTTCCGAGGACGGGCGTTCGTGGACCAAGCACGGCGTGGTGATGGACGGTTGGCCGGAGGGGCGCGTGGATAATCTGCACGTCACAGTTCCCACAGAGGATGTGGATCCCTGGTTTCGGGACGCGCGATTTGCGGGCACGGCTTTTATGAAGCCAAAGGGATACGAAGCGGGGATCTACGGGATGCGGTCGTTGGACGGCGAGCGATGGGAGGTGCGTCTTCCGGCGATTCTACCGAAGATCGGGGATCGGTCCGCGCTGACGCTGGATGCGCATCGGGGCGTGTATCTGCTTACCTCGCGTCCTCCGTCCGAGATCAGCAATGCGGTGAAGGCCTCCAAAGTCCGCAAAATTTCCTTGTGGGAAAGCCGCGATTTGATCCACTGGGAGGAACGAGGCATTGTGCTGCGCGCGGACGAGAACGATGAGGAGGACGTTCAGCTTTATGGGATGGTGCCCTTCCGGTACGGGGTTGGATTTCTGGGATTGTTGGAAATGTATTATCCGGGCATCGAGCGTCTCGACACCCAGTTGGCGTATAGCCCTGACGGCTTACGTTGGCATCGAGTCCGGCGGCGTGAGACGGTTTTGCCGCGCGGCGGTGAGGGATCCTGGGATTCCCACTGGGTCGTTCCCACGCTGAATCCGCCGCTGATGGCCGATGATCGCCTGAGCTTCTTTTATACTGGAGGAAGCACCAAGCATGGGTCGAAAAAACGACACCGCCGGGCTATCGGGGTGGCGTCGCTTCGTCGGGACGGGTGGGTTTCCTTAGAGGCGGGACGGACGGAGGGACAGGTAGTCACGACTGTGTTGCCTTTGGATCGTCCGATGCAGTTGGAGATCAATGTGAGTTGTCCGACGGGGTACTGCTGCGCGGAAGTGCTGAATCCAGATGGCACGCCGATGGAGGGATATGGAGCCGAGTCCGGTCGCCTCGAGGCGGTGGACGTGATCCGGCATCGGATGAACTGGGATGGCCGCACTACGGTGAGTCCCGTAACGGATGGGTTATGTCGGTTGCGGTTCACTCTGTTTCAAGGGTCTCTGTTCTCCTATCGCTGGAGCAAAGTGGATGGTTAGAGCATTAGACCTCCGAGGTTTTCAAAACCTCGAAGGTTTGCCTGCCAAATAGGAACTGCTATTCTTCCAACCCATGCCGGATCACCTTGCCCTGCACAAAATACACCACGTCCTCCGCCACGTTCGTAGCGAGATCCGCGATGCGCTCCAAATGCCGCGCCACGAGGATCAGATGCACGGCCCGGTTGATCGTCTTCGGATCCTGCATCATATAGGTCAGCAGTTCCCGAAACACCTGATCCCGGAGGTGATCCATCTCATCGTCGCGCTCACGCACGCTTCGGGCCAACGCCGCATCCCGATGGATAAACGCATCCAGACTCTCCTTCACCATGGACTGCGCCAACTCCGACATCCGGGGAATGTCAATGAGCGGCTTCAGGAGCGGCTCCTTATTCAACTCCAGCGCGCGTTCGGCGATATTGACCGCCTGATCCGCCATCCGCTCCAAGTCGTTGTTGATCTTCATCGCGGACGTGATAAACCGCAGATCCACCGCGATGGGCTGTCTCAGAGCTAACAGCCGCAGACACGCTTCCTCCACCACCACCTCCATCTCGTCAATCCGCGCATCCTCCCGGATCACCTCCCCGGCCAACGCCTCGTCCCGCTCCACCAACGCACGCACGGCCTCCCCGATGGATTGCTCCACCAGTCCCACCATGCGGAGCAGATTCGCTTTCAGTTCCTCCAACTCCTGATCGAAATGTCGTTCCGGCATATTCTGTATCCTTTTTTTCACCGCTGAGACCGCGAAGGACGCAGAGAAAAACATAAAATACGTTCCTGAAGGACCTAAGAAAGCTCTGCGCTCTCTGCGTGCTTTGCGGTAAAATCCTGGTCTGCTTCCTGAGCGGATATCTCTATCCAAATCGCCCGGTGATGTAATCCTCGGTTTTCTGCTCCTTCGGATTCGTGAAAATCCCCGCGGTCTCTCCCATCTCGACGAGGTCCCCCAACAGAAAGAACGCCGTGTAATCCGATACCCGCGCGGCCTGCTGCATATTGTGCGTCACAATCACGATGGTGTAGCGCTCCTTCAACACCTGGATCAGCTCCTCGATCTTCTGCGTGGCAATCGGATCCAATGCCGACGCAGGCTCGTCCATCAGGATAACCTCCGGCTCGATGGCCAACGCGCGCGCAATGCAGAGCCGCTGCTGCTGTCCCCCGGAAAGTCCCAACGCGGATTCGTTCAGGCGATCCTTCACTTCCTCCCACAGCGCGGCGCCCCGGAGGCTCTGCTCCACCCGATCCGACAATTCATCGCCCTTCGCCATCCGATTGATCCGCAGCCCGTACGCCACGTTGTCGAAGATACTCTTGGGGAACGGATTGGATTTCTGAAACACCATCCCCACCTGCTTCCGAAGCTCCACCACGTCCATCCCCTTTTCGTAAATATCCCGGCCGTCCAAGAGCACCTGCCCCTTCACCCGGACGCCCTCGATGATGTCGTTCATCCGGTTCAGCGCGCGAAGAAACGTAGATTTCCCGCATCCCGAAGGCCCGATCAGCGCCGTCACCCGGTGGTTTTCCATCGCCAACTCCACCGACTTGACCGCCTCAAATTCTCCGTAAAACACACTCAGCTTTCGAGTCTCCATCCGAACTTCAGCCACCCTTTTTCCTCCATGAAAAACCGGTGATTGGTGATTAGTCATTGGTGATTGGTAAACCACTCACCGCTCACCACTCACCAGTCACCTATACCTCTACCATCCGGTTTTCTTGCGATAACGATTACGCAGCAAGATGGCGGTCATATTGATCAGCAGCACGACGACTAAAAGCACCACTGCGGTTCCGTACGCCAGCGGGCGGGTTTTCTCGATCTGTGTGCCCGAAGTCGTGATCACGTAGAGGTGATAGGGCATCGCCATCACCTGATCGAAGGGCGAGTGGGGCAATCTCGGCAGGAAATAAGCCGCCACCGTAAACAGAATGGGCGCGGTCTCACCGGCCACGCGGCCCACGGTCAGGATCGTTCCCGTCAGAATCCCGGACAGAGACGCGGGCAGCACCACCTTCCGGATCGTCTGCCACCGGGTCGCGCCGAGCGCCAGCGACGCTTCCCGAAGCCCCATCGGAACCGCACGCAACGCCTCCTCCGAAGTTCGGATCACCACCGGCAGGGCCACCAACGCCAACGTAAGCGAGCCGGCCAGGATCGAAGGTCCGAAGTTCAGCCCCTTCACGAAAAAGACCATCCCGAACAATCCGAACACCACCGAGGGTACGCCGGACAGATTGTTCGTCGCCATGCGGATGATGCTCATCAAGCGGCCCTGACGCGCATATTCCGTAGTATAGATCGCGGACAGCACCCCAAGCGGCACACTGACTAAGACCGCTCCAAGCACAAGATAGCACGTGCCCACAATCGCCGGAAAAATCCCGCCTTCGGTCATCCCATTCTTCGG